>CAZCLD010000049.1:0-10729 GCA_964499425.1 uncultured Candidatus Peribacteria bacterium
CATCTTGCACCCCAATGTACCTTTCAGTCCCAACATAATTACCATTCACATCATGAACAGCTATTTCCCGATTAAATGTCACAATACCTGTATGAGCAAAGGCTTTATGTGCCCATTTTTTCCCTCCTCTATAAATAAGCACATCCCCTTTTCTATAGTTTTGATAGCCAAAAACAATCCCCTCTTTGCCAGTCCTCCGTACATTCTCTCTCATCAACCTGGCTGCTAAGTATCTAACACTTCCAACTTTACCCCTCCGACTTCCCCCATCAACACCAAGACCCAGCATTGTACTAACTGCATATGCACAACACTTTTTCCCTCCATTATGGGGATAATCCAAATATTGTTTTAATGCGGTAAAATTATAGTCAATTGGACCACTTAAACCTTTCGCTCTCTTCGACATTCTAACAAGATCGAGCAATGTAACTCTTTGGCCATCATCTCCAATAAGAAAGCCCAATCTAGATCTGTTAGCTTTTATATATGCTACAGCATCATCGACACTCATCCCCTGCGGTGCATCTAATTGAGAATAAAGACTCTCGAAGAATTTATCGGAATCAATGGGTTGGCTAAGCTCTTTAAGCTTTTTCATCAACTCTGCTTGGTCTTTGTTTGCTAATCGATTTAAAGTATCTAGATGATTCAAATCAAAATCATAGCCACCTCTAAACTCATAGCCCAAGAATTTATGGGCTTTGCCACCTTTTTGAAGAGCTTGTATGAATTTTACCGTGTTATTTGGTTCTACACCTTTAGCAACCTCGGAAAACGCCCATTTCTCTAAATCTTCGATTTTCCTACCTCTAGCATTTTCAAAATAATATCCATCTTTAGATTTCTCATCTTTCACAATTCTTAAACCCTCTGGAAGCTCTTTTTTCTGCCCATCCTCCAAACCCTTCAAAGCTTCTTTCAAATAAGCTTTATCGGTCAACTTCTTAGTTAGGCCCTCTTTACGCGTCGTCAATGAAGGCTTCCATCCAAGCATCCCAGAACACCCCCCATTAAAAGCAACCAAATAAAGACCACCATTGATCTCAGATTTACTATCCATCCTAATACTGAAATGATCAAGGAGAGCCTCAATCCGAGTAAGATCAACTTTGGCTTTTCTAATTTTTTCCGCCTCAACCTTGCCTACATCAGCTTTTAGCTTGTCTGGATCACCAGTACGTAACGATTTCATGCTTGAGATAGGATAGTCCGTCCTACCAGCATATGCTAAAACCTCCGCTGGAGTGGTAGTAACAGCACTTGTATGAGCATCATTCGCTTCTTTGTTATGCAGATAATTCTGCTTTTCTTCAGCAACGGCCTTTTTATATGGCTCCTTTTGCTCATCCCTAACAGCAAGCGGCTTAATCCTATACCCCCCAAAAACAGGGATATATTTGCCTCCAGCAGTATAGTAACCTACTCTACCTCTCTTTATTTGCCTCGTACCACGCCTGGTGTGACCCTTTAAATCAGTAATTTCAACTTCTGTAACACTTGGAGGAAGCAAGTCCCCAGCGCCAAGGCCATATTTCGTTTTATAAGTATTATCTAGAGCATCTTTAATAATTAAAGTGTCTCCTTCCTTCCTTAAATATATTTGAGCTAACTTCCCATATTTTCGCTGCTGCTCATCTTCTTTAAGTCCAAGCCACTCCCAACCACCTTGTAAATCAATCATTGTTACATCATCGCTTTCAGCCTTCCTTCGGAGTACTTCAATGGCCTTTGGCTCACCCTTATCAAGCATTTCATAATAGGATTTCGCTAAAGTAGCAAGTTTTGGTTTTGTCTTGGCAGTTTCAACCGCAACATCATCAGCCGCTTTTTCCCTCCCCTCTTTAAGAGGCGTCACTTCCTCCGGAGCAAGTTTCGGCTTTGCAGATGGCTTAGCCTTCGGTTGCACAGGTGGCTTAGCAGACGGCTTAACCTTGGGCTTTGCAGGTGGCTTAGCCACTGGGCCAGTTTTTGGCTTATTTGGTGAATCCCTAAAAACTAGCCTGCTAGGCTTTAGGAAATCCATCAAACTTCCGTACAATTTCTTTCTCATCAATTCAATTAATCAATCCAATTATTATACCTCATTTCTCATAAAAGCTCAAAGCTTAATAGGGCTTTAGAATGAGACATATGCTATATTTCCCCCATGAAATTTGCAGAAATCATATTCCAACAGAAAGTAGGATCAGAAAAAAACACTCTAACTTACGAAATAAAGAATTTACCGTTTAAAATAGGCCAATTGGTTAGAGTCCCTCTTCGAAACCAAACCAAGACAGGTATCGTCTGGAGAATCCACAACAAAAAACCAAGTTTCAAAACCGCTCAAGTAAAAGAAATCGTTACAGAAAAACCTCTTCTTTCAAAGGAACAAATCCAGCTTGCCAAGTGGATATCAGAGTATTACTTTTGCCCACTTTTTAAGGTCCTAAAATTGTTCATTCCAAAGAGGATATTTGAAGCCAGACCAATCAAATCACGTATAAGACCAAAAACCTTAGCAAAAAAATCCCCGGGGAAAAAACTCACCAAGGATCAAAAAGAAACAGTCAACACAATCATATCATCAAAAAAACAAACATTCCTATTACATGGGATTACTGGATCAGGGAAAACTGAAATCTACGCACAACTCGCCAAACATTACATCAAAAAAGACCAACAGACCTTGATCCTGGTACCTGAGATTTCTCTTACTCCTCAAACAATCGAGTATTTCGAAAAAACGCTCGGCCAAAAGGCCACAGTAATTAACAGCAAAATATCTGAAGGCGAAAAATACCAAGCATGGCAATCAATTTGGACTGAAGAAACAAAACTTGTAATAGGATCGCGTTCAGCAATTTTTTGTCCATTCCAAAATCTTGGATTGATAGTTCTCGACGAAGAACACGAATATTCCTACAAACAGGATAATTCGCCTCGCTATTCAACCCACAAAGTTTCAGAAAAAATACAAGAAATATCCGCTAAATCAGATGATCCCATCAAAATAATTTTAGGAAGTGCCACCCCAAACATAGAGACTGCAATTAAATACAACGATTCAACTATTCAACTCAAAGAAAGAATAGGAAAGTCCACTTTGCCTGAGGTCAAAATAGTTGACCTCCGTGAAGAATTCAAAAAAGAAAATTACTCCATTTTTTCAGACACACTAAAAGAAGAAATTAAAAAAATCCTCGAAAAAAAAGAGCAGGCTATTCTATTCCTAAACCGCCGTGGTAGCGCATCATCAGTGGTTTGTCGTGACTGCGGATACAGCGAAAAATGTAGCGGATGCGACATAACTCTCACCTATCACGCACGCACCTTGGGCAACCCAGCTCTGATCTGCCATCACTGCGGGAAAATCAGTTCACCCCCAGATATATGCGAAGTATGCAAAGGTCCTAACATTCGATTCTTAGGAATAGGAACTCAAAAAATTGAAACCCAATTGGCAAAAGAATTCCCAAATGCTCGCGTTCTACGAGCAGATAAAGACACCACTTCTACCAAACATGGTTTTGAAGAAATCTACAAAAGTTTTAGAAATCACGAGGCAGACATCCTAATCGGAACGCAAATGATTGCAAAAGGGCTACATCTCCCAAAAGTAAATCTTGTTGGAGTGATTCTCGCAGACATTGGCTTAAACATACCGGACTTTCGATCTTCCGAGCGCAATTTCCAGCTAATGACACAAGTCGCCGGCCGCGCCGGACGCACAGAAAAACCGGGAAAAGTCATAATCCAAACTTATAATCCAGATCACCTCTCACTCATCTGCACACAAGAACAAAATTATGACAAATTTTTCAACTATGAACGCACTCAGAGAAAACTCATAAAAAACCCCCCGTTTAGCCAGCTCAGTAAACTCTTGATACAAGACAAATCACTCCCAAAATGCCAAGAAACAGTGAAAAAAATTGAAGACTATCTATGGAAAATCGCACGTGAAGACAAGATTACAGATCAAATTGAGATCAATTCTTACCCATCATATATAACCCGCCTACGAGGGAACTATCGCTATATCATTCTCATTAAATCAAAAAAAGACCAGAATAAAACTCTCCTAGAAAAACTCCCCAAAGAATATATAATGGACACAAATCTGAAAATTGACATTGACCCCATCTCCATAACATGAAGACAGTACTATCCGGTGTACAACCCAGCGGCAAACCCCACCTCGGCAACTATCTCGGTGCAATGCGCCAACACATTGAAATGCAAGAAGAATACCAGTGCTATTTGTTTATCGCTGATTTACATGCACTAACAACTGTTCGAGATCCCGAGTTAATGCGTTCTCAGACCTACGATCTCGCAGTTTCCTACCTAGCTCTTGGGCTTGATCCTGAAAAAACAGTTTTCTTCAAACAATCTGATCTGCCAGAACACTCAGAGCTCTGCTGGATCTTGGATTGTATTGTAAAAATGCCCTTCCTTGAACGAGCACATGCATGGAAAGATGCTCAAAACAAGGGTAAAAAAGAGATTTCCGTAGGACTCTTCAACTATCCAATTCTGCAAGCAGCAGACATTCTTTTGTATCAACCAGACTTGGTCCCAGTCGGGCCCGATCAAAAACAACACATTGAGATGACCCGCGATATCGCAACAACCTTCAATCACACTTTTGGAGAAGTATTCCAAATCCCCGAACCACACATAAAAGAAGATGTAGGACTAATTCCAGGCACTGATGGTCAAAAGATGAGCAAATCGTACAACAACACAATCGAGATTTTCGCACCCGAGGCAGAGTTGAAAAAACAAGTCATGGGAATAGTCACAGATTCAACAGGAGTAGAAGAACCAAAAGATCCAGACAAATGTAATGTGTTTACACTCTATAAACTTCTTGCAAGCAAGTCAGAAACAAATAAGTTAGCAGAGAAATATAAGAAAGGTGGGTTTGGTTACGGAGATGCCAAAAAGTTATTGTTGGAAAAAATTCTCAGTCACTTTAAGGAAGCCCGCACCAGATACGAAGAGTTATTCCCACAAAAAGATAAAGTCTACAAAGCCCTAGAGGAAGGGGCAAACAGGGCAAAGGAGATGGCTAGAAAAACCCTAGATGTAGTCAAAGAAAAAGTGGGCTACAAAATCTAAAACCCTCTTGCACTTTAATCTCCCTTCAACTAGATTAAAAAGGTAGGGCAATTTAACAATTCGATCGTTTGTGTAAATACATCTTTGTCACGGGAGGTGTCTGTAGTTCGTTAGGTAAGGGAATAGCTGTAGCGTCAATCGGCGCACTGTTAAAGGCCTCAGGCCAAAAAGTCTTCACTCAGAAGCTGGATCCTTACCTCAATGTCGACCCCGGAACAATGAGCCCTTTTCAACATGGAGAAGTCTTCGTAACCGACGATGGAGGGGAAACTGATCTGGATCTTGGCCATTACGAGAGGTTTATCGACACAAGTCTCTCAAAACTCTCATCTGTAACAACTGGCAAAGTTTACGGTGAGGTTTTAGATAAAGAAAGAAAAGGCGGTTTCTTAGGACGCACCATTCAAATCATTCCTCACATAACCAATGCAATTAAGAATAAAGTCACAGAGGCAGCAAAAAAGAGCAAATGCGACATCATGATGGTTGAAATTGGCGGAACGGTAGGAGATATCGAAGGACTCCCTTTTCTAGAAGCCATCCGCCAAATGCGATACGACCATGGACCTGAAAATGTGTTTTTTATTCACCTAACCCTCCTCCCCTATCTAGCAGGATCTAAGGAATTAAAAACAAAACCTACTCAAGCATCTGTAAGAGAGCTGCGCTCTATCGGAATTCAGCCAGATATGATCTTGGCTAGAGCCGATCATCTGATAAAGAAAGATCATCTGAAAAAAATATCCCTCTTCTGCGATGTGGAAGAAAAGTATGTCATTCCTGCTCAAACTGTAGGATCAATCTACGAAGTCCCTCTAAACCTGCAACAATATAGAATAACCGAGTTAATTGCCAAGAAACTTCATCTCGGGCGCATCAAACCAAAGTTGAAAGAATGGCAAAGCGTTGACGATAAGATCAAAGCCAAAAAGAAACCTTTAAAAGTAGCACTAGTCGGTAAATACACAGGATTAGATGATGCATATCTGAGTGTAATCGAATCTATAAAAATTGCCTGTTATCACGCCCGTCGTGAACCAGAAATAATTTGGATTTCCTCAGAAAAGCTAGAAGAGGAAGATACAAAAACATGGAAACAACTAAAGGATGCAGATGCCATACTAGTACCTGGCGGTTTCGGAGTAAGAGGAGTTGAAGGAAAGATTATGGCTGCAAAGTACGCCCGTGAAAACAAAGTCCCATACTTAGGTCTCTGTCTAGGAATGCAGATTATGACCATCGAGTTTGCACGGTATGCCCTCAAAAATGACAAAATTACTTCTGAGGAATTCGATGAGGAAGGTAAAACAACAAAAAATAACTACATAATTCACTTCCTACCAGGACAATCTATAGCAAGCGATAAAGGAGGCACTCTAAGACTAGGCCAATACCCTTGTCGTCTCAAGAAATCCAGTCTAGCAGGCAAACTTTACGGAAAAACCATGATCCATGAGAGACATCGTCACAGATATGAGATAAACAACAAATTCGTAAAACCTCTTGAAAAAGCCGGCATGGTATTTTCCGGAATCTATCCAAAAGCAAACTTAGTAGAGATTGCTGAAATAAATGGCCATCCATTCATGATCGGAAGCCAATTCCATCCAGAATTCAAATCCCGCCCTAACAAACCTCATCCTCTATTTAAAGGATTCATCGAAGCAGTGAAGTAAGCAAAGGTTAGGTAATATTTGATAAAGCGACAATAGCGGACATTTGGGGAACCATTTCTTTCGAGTGACTATCTGCTTTATGCAGCTTGGCTGCAAAAGCAGAAGGAACGAGAAATGGAATGGTCCAAATGGTAGCGTGTCGCTTTATCAAATATTACCTAACCTTTGCTTATCCCATTAGCTTTGATAAAATGAACACATGCCTATTTTTAAATATACGGTTTCCAACAAAGACGGCAAAAAATTGAGTGGTTCTGTCGAAGCACCAGACGACAATACAGCAAGGGAAGAGCTAAATCAGCTTGGATTCACTATCATAAATCTTGCCGAATCCGAGGAAAAAGAAGAAATATCAAAAGGCCATAGCAAATTCGTTTTTGAAGCTATCGACAAAAACTCAAAACTAGTGACAGGTACCATTCCCGCAAAAGATGAAAGCGAATCCTTGCAAAAACTAAAAACAGAATACGACCTAACAGTAAGTGCAATCTGGAAAGAAGGCGCAAGTGAACAAGAAATCAACGAAGCCAGGAAAAAAGGCACCCAAAACCTACAAGCACAGATTAAGCCAGAAGAGAATAAAGAAGAAGCTGCTACCGAGAAAACAGAGGAAAAACCACCAGAAGAGAATCTAGCTGACCAGAAAAAGATTGCCTTCACAAAGGCAAAAATCGAAGAAATCCTCAAACAAGTGAACGTTCTTCTAACAAACTTTGACAAAGAGATTGGACCAGATCAGAAAGCAGAGATTAATAAGAAAATCGACAAACTTCTCCGCATCAAAAACAGTACAAACACAGATTATATATTAACAACTGCAGAAGAACTCCTGAAATTCATCCAAGATCAGGAAAAAAATCTCACAGAAAAAGAGCACGATGGAAAGAAATTTGAATTCAAGCTTCAAACAAAACAATTATTAGACAATTTAAACCAAGGCGCCCACAAAAAGTCCATTTCGGAAGATGTGGTAGAAAAAATTGATTCATGGCAGAAGGAACACACAAAAGAAGGAGAAAAAACAACTGGAAGCACAAAATTCATCGGCTCATTCCTCTCCCGCGTCAAAGAAGCTTTTACCACACCACCCGAAATCATTGCGATCAAAGCAGAAATAAGCGCATACAACAAACAGATTTGGCAATTAGTTCAGCTATACTTTAAAGAACCAACTCCTGAGTACAAAGAAAAAGTCAAAAACTCAATAAAGGGAGTCTGGAAAAAACGCAAAGACGCAAAGATAAAACTAGCAAATACAAAAAAAGAGCTTAAAGAAAAGAAAAACGCAGTAGATGTTGATGAAGGCTTAATGACATCATTTGTCCAAGAATTAAATTCCCTTACAGGATGGCTACTCGCCTTTTACGTTATTTATTACTTTGCGGCCCTATACTTGAAAACAAAGGACTTCGGTCTTTCCGAAATACCTCAAGGTCTTTTGGTTTATGATAGTAAGATATTCAAATATGTTCTAGTAACACTATTCTTACTACATATGAGTACAGCTCTAAAAGTAAACTTCTTCAAAAAAAGCTTCATAGCAAACATTGTTCTACTGCCCGTCTTTCTTTTCGGGACAATTATCACCTTACTGAACTTCTAAATGCACCCAATAATTTTTGAAACCAAGTTTTTTATCTTACACACTCTCTGGATATTTCTTGCACTCGCAATAATGGTTGGAACCCTCACAACAATCAAACTCAGCATAAAAAATGGTCTCAAACTCCAATTCCTCAGCAATAATACCTTCAAACATATACTATTATCAATAGATGGAGCCAGATTAGTTGCAATCCTAGCAAATTACAGCACCTACTTTTATGAATTTTCTACAAACACTTTGTTAAACCTGTTTACAATATGGGACAAGGGCTTAAGCCTCTGGGGCGGAATAATCGCATTCTTTCTATCTCTGTATTTCATCTGCAAAAAATCAGAGCAGAACTTTTGGAAATGGCTGGATGTTTTAGTCCCCTCTTTAATTCTTGCAATAGCTATAGCGCATATAGGAGCATTTTTTGACGGAATCAACTACGGCAACCCATCTCAACTCCCATGGGCAGTTAATTTCGAAAGCCCATCGATCAAATATGCAGTACCCATCCACCCCAGCCAAATATATGCATTCCTTTATTCAAGTATCATCACGACTTCCCTAATCTTTCTAAGCCAAGCAGAGAAAGTAAAAAACCTCAAGAAGGAGGGCTTCATCGGGTTGACAGGGGTCTCACTGTACGCATTTTTCCGTTTCATTGAAGGATTTACGAGAGGCGACGACACTTGGCTTATCTTTGGCGCACGGATGCCTCAAATCATAGCTCTAATTATTTTCATTAGCTCTGGCATATTTCTATATCTTCGCTATAATAAGCGCCGATGGAAACGATAAAATCAATTTTAAGTTACTTTTTCAGTAAAGCACCAGGTCAGGAATTTAAGTATTATATTCCTATGACTGTGCTGATACTTGTTCTTGTCTTGGGAGGAATAATATTTTCAGCCGCATACAAAAAACGCAAGAAAACCGATTTTGCTTTTAAACGACTATTCAAAAAGACCGGCCCCCGACTTGTAATATTCGGAATCATCTTTCTCGTGCTAATACTACTAAGATATGAAAACATCATTTACTTCTCAATGAGAATATGGCTGTATCTAGCAGTAGTTGGACTCCTATACTTCTTATTTAGAACTGTTCGCACTTACAAGGTTTGCTACAAAAAAGAAAAGAAAAGCATTCAAACAAGACAAGTTCACACCAAAAAAGAAGAAAGAAAATACCTTCCCAATAAGAAGAAGAGACGATAGCCCTATGCGAGCTCTATCAATTAGTCTATCTTCACAATTTCATATTCGATAGATCCAACTGGAGCTACAACTCTAACTTTTGTGCCCTTTTGCTTATCCAAAAGAACAGTCCCTACAGGTGATTCATTGGACACTTTCCCGGTAAAGGGATCTGCCTCCGTAGATCCTACAATTGTATAAACCTCCAATTCCTCTTCGCTTTTAGTAAGATTCTTAAGATGTACTGTACTACCAAGCTGCACAGTTTTAGCCTTATGTCGCTCAGAAATAATCTTTGCATGCTTGATTTTATCCTCCAACTCAAGTATTCGCCCTTCAACAAAAGCTTGTTCATTTTTTGCCTCCTCATATTCAGAATTCTCTGAAAGATCACCAAATGAGATAGCTTCCTTTATCCTTGCAGCAACCTCTTTTCTCTTAACTTTCTTGAGCTGATCCAGCTCCTCCTTTAGTTTTGCAAGACCTTCTTTGGTAATCAACGTTGCCTTACTACCATCTTTGGTAAAAAATTCATCGTGAACGACTGTATCATCCTTTTTTTTTGCTTTGCTAGCCATATTGTTGAGTTTAGTTATTAATAAATCGGTGCACCCACTATTCGCACATTAATGCGGACGAATTTTTACACTAGTGGGATGCTCTTTTAACTTTTGAAGCACCTTAGCTTCAATTTGACGTATTCTCTCACGAGTAACATGAAATTCCTGCCCAACCTCCTCAAGAGTATGTCCCACTCCATCTTTAAGCCCAAATCTCATTTCAATAATCTTCCTCTCACGAGGAGACAGATATTGAAGCATCTCATGGATATTTTCCTTAATAAGCTGTCGATTAGTCGATTCAGCAGGTGAAAGAGCTTCATCATCCTCAATAAAATCGCCCAATTTACTGTCCTCCTCAGTCCCAACAGGTGCCTCCAGAGAAACGATATCTTGTGAAATCTTCTTAATATGACGGACTTTCTTTATCTCCATATCCATCTCAGCCGCCAATTCCTCAATTAATGGTTCTCGTCCAAGCTCCTGTACAAGACGTCTCTGCGCATGAGTAAGCTTATTAATGGTTTCAACCATATGCACAGGAATACGAATAGTCCTAGCCTGATCAGCAATCGCTCTAGTTATAGCCTGACG
>CAZCLD010000050.1:0-10212 GCA_964499425.1 uncultured Candidatus Peribacteria bacterium
CCTAGGTTCTTTCCCAGGTTCCTTGCTAGGTTCTTTCCCAGGTTCCTTTGTAGGTTCTTTCCCAGGTTCTTTTGTAGGTTCTTTTCCTGGTTCTTTTGCAGGTTCTTTTCCTGGTTCTTTCGCAGGTTCTTTTCCTGGTTCTTTTCCGGGCTCCCTGGCAGGTTCCTTTCCAGGTTCTTCTTGTACGGCTTTTCTCAATGCTGCGAGAGTTTTAGGTCCAAAAATTCCATCTACCTGTATGCCGGCGATTCTTTGGAATTTTCTTATGGCTGCCCTGGTTTTTGTTCCCTTTATGCCGTCTAGCCATTTTGGATCGACACCTTTGTACTTAGGATTCGAGGCAAGTTTTTTAAGTAAAATTTGTACCATTAATCTATCTGTTCTATCTCTCAAAAATGCTATACGTTTACCTCCTTCTACCCATGTTTTTCTGCCTTTTACTCTCTTTATGTGTAGACCTGAATCCATTCCTTCTTGAAGCCGGGTAAGTGCTACGTCATCATCAAAGGCAAAAAGATCTTTTCTTACAGCTGCTTTCAGAGCTTTGAATTTTTCTTTGTAGGCCTTGTCAGGTTTTGTTAGCCTTTCGCCTTTTACTGCCTTTGGGGCATCTGGTAAGTCAAAAAAATTACCTGGTTCTTTTGCAGGTTCTTTTGCAGGTTGTGGAGTCTCAGGTTCTGCGGGCCTGGGTGCAGGATCTAAATAACATAGATTGTGCACGTTCCTAAATGGATTTAGGATTTTGAATAATTTTGTTTTCATATTTTTGTTTTTATTAAAATTATTATGCTATTATAACTTAAAAACGTTATAAAATCAATAGCTGGAATGGAGAAAAATTCACTTTACAGTCACACTTTTAGCTAAATTTCGAGGCATATCCGGGTTGTTTTGTCGGAGAACTGCAAGCTGATAAGCAAGGATTTGGATTGGAATTATATTTACGATAGGGGAGGCATTACCTGTGTCGGGGACACGGATCCAATAATCGAAGACTTCATGGTTTTCGGGGGACACTCCTATTATATAACCACCACGGGCTTTTACTTCAGTTGCGTTTGAGATGATTTCCTTTTTACAATCGTCGTTGGCAACTAAGGCAATTACTGGTGTGCCTTTTGATATTAGGGCTATTGGTCCGTGTTTGAGCTCTCCACCTGCAAATCCTTCAGCGTGAATATATGAAACTTCCTGAAGTTTTATGGCAGCTTCGAGTGCGATTGGATAATTCATTCCTCTACCAATTATATACATGGACTCGATGTCCTTTATTTTGTTTGCCAATTTCATTATATGATCTTCATATCGGGGATTTATCATGTCGTTGATTTGGCTGGCAGCATTGATTAAAAGTTGCTTTCCCTCCTGAATCCCGCCGTTGCAGGCATATGCGAGGAGCGTTAAGATTGCTAACTGCGAGGTTGTTGCTTTTGTTGAAGCTACAGCCTTTTCTGGACCTGCTTTAATTGGAATGACGATGTCTGAGATTCTTGCCATTGTTGAGCTTTCTACGTTAACAATGGATACAATTTTGACTCCTTTTTCTTTTGCAATCTCTATAGCCTCGAGTGTGTCAGCTGTTTCTCCTGATTGGGATACTGTTATTAGAAGGGTTTTATTAGTGAGGAATTGTCTGTGATTTGGAAATTCTGATCCAAATGCAAAATTGATATGTTTCTTAGAGATTCTTGCAAATAAGTACTCTCCAACTAGTGCGACTTTTCCTGCTGTGCCACATCCTATGAAGTATGTTCCAAAGGCTTTTTTGATTTCTTTTGCTACTTTTTCTATTACTTTGGGATCCTGGTTTATGGCTCGGTTTAGGGTGTCCTTCTGTTCGATGATCTCTTTGATCATAAAATGGGGGTGTTCTCCTTTTTCCGCGCTTTCTATGTCCCAATCTATTTCAATGATACGTTTTTTTATCTCCTGTTCTTTGATGTTGTCGAAAAAGTGGATCTTGTTGCCATGAATTTCGCATATTTGGTTATCGTCTAGATATATGACTCTGTTTGTGTGTTTTAGGAATGCAGGGATGTCAGATGCAATGAAGTGTTCGTTTTCACCTACCCCGATTATGAGTGGTGAGCCTTTTCTAGCTGCGATGATTTTGTTTTCATCCTTCTTGATTACTACTATGGCATAGAGTCCTTCGATTTCCTTGATAGCCATTTTTACGCTGTCTTCAAAGCTGTGTGTTTTTGCGTGTTCCTCTATTAAATGTGCTATGACCTCAGTGTCAGTTTTTGAAACAAAGGTATGCCCTTTTTTCTTTAAGAATTTTTTTGTTTCGAGATAGTTTTCAAAAATTCCGTTGTGTACTAGGACTATTTCTTTGTTTTCACTGAAATGGGGATGAGCGTTGGCTTTATTTACACCTCCGTGTGTCGCCCATCTAGAATGGCCAATAGCTAAGTTTGATTTCTCAAACTTGTGATCTTTCTTTTTGAAATCACCTATTTTCCCCACTTTTTTGTGTATCAGAATCTCGTCCTTTGTTTGATATGCTACTCCCCAGGAATCGTAGCCTCGGTATTCCAGACATTTGAGGCCTTCGACTACTAATAGTGGAGCGCTGTTTTTTGGTCCTGAGTATGCAAAAATTCCGCACATGTGATGGATTTTAGAGTAAAAAGCGAGACTTGTGGAGGTAGAATGATTGACAGGATCTATAAAATGCAGCTTTTTAGCTTCTTGGGGATTTTTGTGAGAACTTTGTTACCACTTTTTGTTACGAGAATCATGTCTTCTATTCGGACCCCAAATTTACCGGGGAGGTAAATTCCTGGTTCAACTGTTACAACTGTGTTTGCCCTAATTTTTTTGATGTATTTATCTGAGATGGAAGGGGATTCGTGTATATCAAGTCCAATGCCATGTCCGCCTGCATGCCCGTATTCTTCCCCGTAACCGGCCTTGTCTATGGTGTCACGGATTATTTTGTCTGCTTTTTTGCCTGTTATACCTGCTTTTATGTCTTTTATTCCGGCGAGCTGAGATGCTAGTACGAGATTGTATATTTGGGTTTGTTTGGGAGTAGGTTTCGCTGTGAAGATCATTCGAGTCATGTCTGAGCAATATCCTTTATATTTCATCCCCATATCTATCAGAATAAGGTCTCCCTTTTTTAGGGTAGTTTTGCCAGGACTGTGGTGTACGATTGCAGAATTCTTGCCGAATCCAACAATTGGGTCAAAGGATACGTCCTGTGCTCCGAATCTATGGCCTAGTTCTTTTATTTTCCAGGCAAGCTCAATTTCTTGGAGCTTTTTACGTGATTTGGACCTCAAATGGGTGCGAACAATTTTTTTGATCTCAGCAAAGACTTTTTCGTTTATGGCCTGGCTTTTTTGGATTAATCCAATCTCTCTCTTGTTCTTAATTTCCCGGTTTGCCTCTATTTTTCCTGATATGTCTATAAATTTTATGTGCGCCTTCGCTTTGCTTCGGCACATGGAGATTTTCTTGAATTTTTTGAATCTTGCAATCGTCAAATTTGATTCCTCTATGCCGAGTGTTTTTATGCGGTGCTTTCTAAGAATTTTTTGCCAGTTTTGTTTTAGTTCTGTTGGATTTCTCCACATCTTTGTTGTATCTACTATTTTGATTTCTTTCTTGATGCTGTTTTTGGCGCGCTGGATATATCTAAAATCAGTGAAAAGGTAAGAGCTATTTTTCGTGATTAGCATGAATCCGGCTGAGCCCGTGAAGTTTGATAGGTATGCGATATTAGACCTATTTGTTATAAGCTTTGCCTGCGGTTTCATGTGTGTTTGAGGAAGTAGGTAATTATTTCTTCCGATTCTACTATTTCTTTTGGTATGTCCTTTAGAGTTCTTGTGATTTGATTTCTCTGATATCCAAGTCGCATTAGAGCTTCAATTGCTTCTGAGTTAATTGGGGTAGTTTTCGTATATTCTTCGTTAATCCCTTCGTTTTCTATTTTTCCTTTGAGCTCGAGGATTATTCTCTTGGCACTTTTTGGACCGATGCCAGGAATTTCTTTTAGGAAAGCAATGTCTTCGTTGATGATTGCTGCTTTTACTTTTTTCGAAGGTACGCTGAGAATATCGAGTGCTAAGCGAGGACCGACACCACTGATGCTAATGAGGTTTTTGAAGAATGATAGGGTCTCATATTTTTTAAAGCCGTATAGGTCCAGGGCATCCTCTCGTACATTCGTATGGATGTATAACTCGATTTCTTGATTTTCTTTTGTCTCTTCGAGAGTTGGTGCGCTTAGGCTGACCAAATAGCCGATTTGGCCGGTATTTAGGATTATTCCTTTATCTGTTTTCTTTACGATATTGCCTTTGAGATATGAGATCATTTCTTCTTTTTTAGATTCTTGTTGCTGATTAGTTTTTGGAGAGCAAATACACTTTTTCCTGACTGATGCATCTTTTTGCGCTTTTTCTTGTCTTTTTGTGCAAATTTCTTTGTAGTTGCTTTTTCTTCTTCTTCATATTTACTCATTGCCTAAATTTTTTTAGGAAGTCCTTTTTGAATTTCTTAAAACTGCCTTTATTTATGCTATCTCTGATTTTGCGCATCAATTCTAACAAAAAGTGGAGATTGTGAATAGACATTAGACGAAGTCCAAGAATTTCGTTTTCGAAAATGAGGTGGCGTAAATAGCTTTTGGAATAGTTTTGACAGGCTTCACATGTGCAGCCTTTTTGTAGGGGAGTTTTATCGCTTTTGAATTTAGCATTTCTTATGCTGTGGCGACCTGTGAGATCCCAAAAAGTTCCATGTCGTGCCATTCGTGTAGGATGTACGCAGTCGAACATATCGATGCCTCTTTCTACAGACTCGAGAATGTCCTCTGGTGTGCCTACTCCCATTAGGTAGCGAGGTTTTTGACTGCTGAGATGGGGGACTGTGGCATCTAGCATTTCATACATTTTTCCTTTGCTTTCTCCCACTGAAAGTCCTCCGATAGCGTTGCCTTTAAGATTCTGTTCATTTATGAATTTGGCCGACTGTTCTCGTAGATCTTTGTAGAGTCCGCCTTGTACGATTCCAAAAAGGGTTTGTTTGCGGGATTCATGTGATTTCTTGCAGTTCGTAAGCCATTTGTGAGTTCTTTCCATGGCATCTTTGAAGTATTTTTTGCTGCTATCTGCGGGTGCGCATTCGTCAAATGCCATAATTATGTCAGCTCCAAGATCTTTTTGAATGTCGATGGCTTTTTTGGGTGTGAAGTAGTGCTTTGAGCCGTCAAGATGCGAATAAAATGTTACGCCCTTATTGTCTATTTTTACCTTAGTTTTGAACTTGGCATTTTTTGTGAAACCTTTTTCCTGTGCCAATGAGAATACTTGATATCCGCCTGAATCTGTGAGAATAGGACCATCCCAATTCATCCACTTGTGGAGGCCTCCCATTTTTCGGACGAGCTTTTCTCCAGGTCTTAGGAATAAGTGGTATGTGTTTGCAAGAATGATTTGAGCCTTGAGGTTTTTGAGATCTTTTTGAGAGAGGGTTTTGACGGTTGCTTTTGTTCCCACAGGCATAAAAACGGGTGTCTGTATAACTCCATGGGGTGTTTTGAGTGTCCCTGTACGAGAAATGCCCTCTTCTTTTTTTACTTTGAACTCAAACATGGCGCAACTTTAACACAGATTACGCTGTAGCTGTAGCCGGAGCTATTGCTGGAGTTGGAGCGGTAGCGTCATTCACCTTGTCGAATGGAGATAATGTCCAATCGACTGCCTTTTTTATTCCTCCTGAAATCCAAGCGGCTTTATCTGTGAACCAATGGGGAATTGCAAGAAGCTGCTTTATACCGGGGATATCCCTAAGTTGAGTGATTGTTCTGTTGATTGTTCTATCTATGAACTCATGAGGAGTGTCAACGAGTACGCCTTTTACTGCATCCTTAACTCCTTTTGCTAGAGAAGTTACTGTTCTGAATGCTTGTTTTGTATATTGAATAGGGTGTCTAAGTGGTTGTAGATATAATAGTCCTGCCGTTGAGTCCCAGGCTGTTCCTGCTGCGGCCCTGGTGGCTTCACTGATGCTCTCTACAGCGTTATAACCACGTCTAAGTAGACCAACCGCTGTTCCGTCTGTAGCGTGTCCAGCTGCGTAGGGGACTGCTTTTGCTTTGGGATCTGCAGGTTCGACGTCTCCTATTTCGTAGCGTAGTTTTCCTCTTGTCCATTCATTTATTCCTTGTATACCTGTAATTGCTTCATTTTTCTTGCCTACCAACCAGTCAAATGCACGGAAAAAAGGAGCCTTATCAGCTATAGGTTGAGCTGGTTGAGGGGCTGCACGTCGAGCTGTCTCAGGAAGTGCTTCCTGAGGTGTTTCTACGGGTGCTTCTGGTGTGTTATTTTCTGGCATAATGATCAATAAAAAGAGTGTTTCATTGTATCAGAAACACTCTTTTTGTCAAGGCTTTGGAATTAACCAGTCAGCATTACTGTATCGAACCATTTTTTAGCTGAATCTTGATAGGCTTCACCTTCAGCTCCTCCTTCTTCAGGTGTGAATTGTGTTGGATTAGGGTGTTTTGGCATGTATCTACCTGGTGCCATTGTGTACATTGTTTTACCGTTTACTCCAGGACCAAATACCATGAATAATTCTGTTGTGGGTCTTTTAGCAGTAGCTACAACTGGTACAACTACAGCACCTCTTACAACTTGGAATTGAACTTTGTTGTCAGGATTTTCTTCTTTAAATCTTGCTACGAAGGCTTCATTTGCTGCGGGGTCACTTCCTTTATTAAGTGCATAAACTTCTTCTCTTACAGCTTCAGCAGCTGCAATATCTGTCTCTGAAATAATGCCATCATCTAAAAGTTCTTGCATAGTTGAAACGCCCTCTTGTCCCATACTTTTTCCCATTTCCATAGAAAAAGCCGAAACTCCGGGGTCACTTGCAACTTCAGCAGGTAGGTTGGCTTGAACATCAAGGCATAGCTCTTCTAGAGTGCCATGCTCAAACTTACTTCCAGCATCGGTTCCTTTGATGTGCAAACTGTCCACATGTCCTGCAGCGGCAGCTGTAATCGTGAGTTCTCTGTTTTCAGCGTCTTTAAAGGTAAAGAAGGGTGTATTTGCATCCAATTCTTCTTCACTACCATCTGCTTTAGTAACTTTTACTTTAAGCGCTGGTTTCCAAGGCTTTGTTTCGTCGACCTCTGTTACTTCGACTGCCTTGAAGTTTAGATATTTTGGATCTGACTCCATAGAGAATGATCCGTTTTCTGGTGTTACTTCTCCCATAATATTTGGGTTAAATTATTTAATTTTTGAGTCTTCTAATGCTGCGTTGACCAGTCTGTTTGCAGCTCGTAGTTTACCTCTTATAGGGCCCATTTTACGGCTATCAACTGTTCCATCATCGTTAATTGCTGCCAAAATTTCTGGTATAACTTCTTTAGGAATTTGTTTTGTGATACTCAGTGCTCTTAGACTTGCTTCAAGTTTTTCTTTATCATATCTAGGGATTTTAGCTACTTCTCTCATTTTCCCAGCTAAAACGTCTGCTGTGTCATCAATACGTGTTGGGAGTTTTTCCAAACGGACTATTTCAGCCTGGAGCTTTCCTTTATCTAAGCCTTTTTCTAGACTGCCCTCTGCTGGCCATAAAAAACTACTGGCATCACTAATTACCTTCATATTGTGGATAGTATCAACCAAAAACATGAAATTACTTAAATCAGATTGTCCGTTTTTACTTAAAGAGCCCATTGTGTCGATATAGCTTGCTGTTAGAGCCCAAGAAAGTTCGTCTTCACTCAAGTTCCCAAGGTGTTTTCTGAAGGTTTTGATATTTACTTTGTTAAATTGATTGGCAACCATGTGTTTTTCTACAGCGGTAAAGAGAACATCTGGTAAATCAAGATTCTCTTTAAATGTTTCTAGTCTTTCTTTTCCAGATTTTGCGTGGCCAAAATAACCTATTCCACTTATGCCTTGTTCTTCACAGTATGCTTTTAAGGCCTGTGGATCGGATTTTGCAGCTTCTGGAATTCTTTCTTGCCACTGCTCCCAGCTAACTGACTCGTTTTTGCGGTCATCGGCGAATTTAATAGTTAGAGAGTCAGGTTTTGTAATGTCATGTAGGAAGGTGTAGGCAAGGAGACTTTCTCTAGCTGATACTCCTACAAGTTGCATTCGGTTTTGAATGTCTTTTGGTATACCTGGTGCAAATCTACCAGCTGCAACGTCATCTACTGCGCTTAATATACGGGCTAAATGGCTGTCCATAAATAGTCCCTCGGTGTGATAATCGCCATATTGAGGTGTATTGAAGGATCGTTGAGTTACATCTTCTCTTAATTCAGCCAAATTCTCTCCTGGAAATAACTCATCAACTTGGGCTGTTAGCGCTGCGATTCTTTCTGGTCGTTCTGCTGCTTCCTTTTGCGCGACTAATGCTAAGTCAACTTCTGCTTCTGTTACGGCATCTAAGCCGGTATCTGCATTATTGCGGGTGTCTGGGGTAGTCATAAGGTGTGCTTGTAAAATATTACAATTATGTTATAATTGTATAATGTAATTTAATATATGTCTAGGGGAAATAACGAAAAAGTAAAAAAAGCTGAAGCTACTCGTCAGAAAATATTGGATGAAATCCAATATATTGAATCTGTTGAGGAGCAGTTACAGAATGATGCTGAACAGCAGAAAATTCATAAAATTCGTAAAAGTTTGTAATGTCAGAAGCTGATGCCCAAATAGATAGTGATGATCTACTTTCACCTGAGGGTAAGGAAAATGTCGATGGTCTTGTTGCTTTGAATGGCCGTTTAGAAGAATTGGATTCTACTAATCGTAAATTGTATGAGGAAACACTTGCTAGATACGATGCTTTGATTTTGGGGCTTATTCTTAGACTCAGAGATAAGGCTACACCGGGTCCGGACAAGGGTAAATATGTAAAACTTAAGAAGCAACTTGAAGCGCGTAGAGGTGAATTTGCAAATGCTTTTCCCGAGTTACAGTCTGAGGATAGAGCTCTAAAGGAAAAGGCTCGTATTGAAGCAAAGGCTGAGCAAATGTTTGATGCTTTAGATCAAAAGGAACAGATAGGTGATGAGGAGAAAACGTTGTTTAAACGGGCTTATCATCGTTTGCCAATAAATTTAAGAGGGCAATATTTGAATCAGTTAAAAGGCTGTTTGAAAAACAAGGATCAGGCGGGCGTGGTTACTGGATTTAGAGCTATACTTTTTGAATTATCAAGAAGGGCTTTGATTGAGTCTCAGGGCAAGGAGACTCTAGGGAATTTTGATTCTCCAATTACAGTCCAGTACTTAGGCTATGACAAAAAAATCCTCGCTTAGACAGGCCTCCTACTGAACGCTTAGGTGGAAACACAAAGCAGGGCGATATTCAGATTGATGTACATGGAGTTTTACGAGACGGTAAACCATTTGTATATGAGACTAAGGCATATCCAAGAAGGCAGTTTGGTGCTGAATATGGTAAGGGAGAATCTGCTACAGGCAGAAACCAATTATTGAAATATCAAAAAGCGATTGAAGAGGGGAAAATTGAGGGAGCAGCAATTGAGATTCAGGGACGGATTGATCATGATTTTTTGAAGTGGGCTGTTGGTGAAGGATTATCGGACAAAGGTGCTATTGAGGATGTAGAAATAATATATTCTTTACCTTTGCCAAGCGGTAGAGAATATCGATTTATCTTAAAAAGAGGAAAAGGTATGGGGCTACAATTTGAGAATGAACGTAGTGATTATACGATGGATGATATGATTGTGATTAGGGGGTTAGCTCAGTCGCTTAGGGATAAATCTATTACAAGTGTAATGGAGGACGTAAATATTGATCCTGATGTGGATCATCCTTTGGTGACTAGGGAGCATATTCTACATCCAGAGAATATTACTGATCCGGCAATTTTTGAAGCATACAACGATTTGAGATTAGAGGGTATCTGGGATCGATTGACAGATAAGGCTCTTGAACCGCCAGAAAAAGACAAGGTATCAGCGTATGATGAAAGGGCTAACAGAGAATTTGTGATGAATATGTTGGTCGAATTCCAGAATTTCTTAAATGCTAATCCAGAGGTGAAAGACGTAAAAACTGCATATGTTGTTACTGAATCTCAGTATGATGAAGTTGTAGATACAGCAATGGGGGAAATTGCAAAAATCAGAGCTTACGAAATAGAAAGAGCAGGATCAAGAGGAGAAAAAAGGAGAAAGGTGGAAAGAGATATACTT
>CAZCLD010000051.1:0-10090 GCA_964499425.1 uncultured Candidatus Peribacteria bacterium
TCAGAGAAATCTACAAAATCCTTGTACTGAATCGTGATACTGTTAACGTCTTGTCTTGATATGTATGTGAACTGATCGCCATCTTGAGTGAATATTATTTTTTTGATTGTAGGGCTTCCTGTTCCCTGGAAATTCACTGAAGTTTCGTCGTCTTGGTATGACATTGATAGTGAGTTTGCTGGATTTGGGTCTGAGAAATCGTAGGATTTTTCTGGCAACTGTGGAAGCACAGAAATAGATATGGCCTTGCTGGTTCCGCTATCTCCGGGTATTACCCCAAGATTAAAATTCCCTGTTTTAGAGAAATAGACAGGTATTTTGAAATGTTGATTATCCAGGTTTTCTGTGTAAGAGATGTTTATGCTGTTGCTTGTGCCATTGAGGATGACGGTTGCTTGATCTGAATTTCCAGAGGTGATGTCTCCTTCGATAAAATAGATTTCGTCTTCGTAGAAGATGTTTGGTATTTCTTCTGTTAGAGTTATCCCTTCGTAGAAGGTTGTGGAAGTTGTGACGTAATCGACAGCTGTGAAATCTTCATCTGGTTCAGCTACTGATACAGGCTCCGGTTCTGGCTCGGGTTCTGGCTCGGGTTCTGGCTCAGGCTCAGGTTCAGGTTCAGGTTCAGGCTCGGGTTCAGGTTCAGGCTCAGGCTCGGGTTCAGGTTCAGGCTCTTTTTCAATTAGTGTTCGATAGATTACTTCGCTGATGTTTGATCTGGTCATAAAATCACCAGGCGAAAAGATGTCACCATCTTCCTCCAAGTATCCGTTTTCCTTGGCGTAGCTTACATAACTTATGTACCACTGATTTGTTTGTGTATCCTCGAATGGTTTTGTTCCAATGCTTAGTGGCAATACCCAATTTTGGACTTTTGCCAAGACTTTTAATGACTCTACTTTGTTTATTGTCTGTTCGGGCTTGAAGGTGCCGTCGGGATATCCATTTATCCAGCCTTCGCTATAAGCTTTTTTCAAGTATGGTCCATACCAGGCGCTGTGATCGACATCAGGAAAAGGAGTGTTGTCGGTTATGTCTGTCTCAATATCTGATCCTTCTATTATTATTTTGAGGAACTCGGCTCTGTTAACTGAATTGCTAGGTTTGAAGCTGCCGTCTTCGTAGCCGTTTAGAACGTTGTTTTCTTGTAAATATGTGATGGCATCATAATTTTTGTGGGCTTGCTTTACGTCGGAAAAAGCTCCGTAAGCGACGGGGGGGCTGATGCTTGCAATTGCAAGGGTGAAAATTATTAATTTTGAGAGAGTTTTTTTCATTTTTCTTCGAGAAAATTGCTTGAACATAGTACTGATTTTTTGGGGTTTGTGCAATTTGGAATGGCTATCTGGCGGTGAGAATTTAGAAAAATTTTAAGTTTGTTTTGTAGAATGAATTTTATGGACAATTCTTCTATGTTTTATAGTTTTATGCTCTTCTTTTTGACGGGTATTATATTTGGCAGTTTATTTCTTGATGGGGCTGCTTTGAGGGGGATTTTTGTTTTGGCCTTTGTTTGTTGGTTTTTCAAACTCTTTATCTATGTTTCTAGAGACAGTTTCATAAAGTACTTGTTACTCCTTTTGGCTTTTTTGTTGGGGATTTTGAGGTTTTTGGTTTCGATGCATGAGATCAACCCTTACCAAGGGTTTGTCAGCTTCGAAGCTTGTGTTGCAGATGAAGTTGATCTTCGTAGTGATGAAGTTAGGTATGTTGTGAGTAATGAGGATTTCGGGAATGTATTGGTAATATCTTTTCCTTATCCACTTTATAAGTATGGTGATTGCTTGTTTATTGAGGGAGATATCGTGGTACCCACGAATTTTGGTGATTTTCGGTATGATAAGTATTTGGCACGTTATCAGATTTATAAATTGATGTATTTCCCGGAGATTTCAAAGGTGTCTTCGGGTGAGGGCCATTCATTTTTCAATTTGCTTTATTTTGTAAAGAATAAGTTTGAAGGCAATTTATCCAAAGTCTTAGGGGAGCCTCATGCTAGCTTCATGGCTGGGCTTATATTGGGTAGTCGGAGGGGTATTCCGGCGGATCTACTGGAGGATTTTAATAAAACTGGACTGACTCATATCATTGCTATCTCTGGTTACAATATTACCATTGTGATTGTTCTTGTAAGTGCCTTTTTTGGGTTTTTAACGAGGCGTCTCAAGGTTTTGGTTTCGATTATATTTATTGTGCTCTTTGTGCTCTTGGTTGGAGCAAGTGCTGCGGTTGTTCGTGCTGCTATCATGGGGAGTATTGCCCTTATGGCGCTCTTTTGGGGGAGACCATATTATACGAGTACTTCTCTTCTTGCTGCTGCGTTTTTTATGAATCTCTGGAATCCCAAAATATTGCCATATGACGTTGGGTTTCAGCTTTCATTTTTGGCTACTTGCGGCATCGTATATATTTCTCCTTTGTTTAGGGGATATTTCGATTCTTTGCCAAGACTATTTGCAATTCGTGAATCTGCGATTTTGACTATTTCTGCTCAAATTTTTGCTTTGCCAATAATTGTTCTGAATTTTAATCAGTTAAGTTTGGTATCTCCTTTTGCAAATATATTTGTTTTACCTCTGATTCCTTTGGCGATGCTTTTTGGTTTCTTGGCTGTTTTGTTTAGCTTCTTTTGGTCTCTTTTTGCTAATATTTTTGGATTCATGGGTTACTTGATTTTGGAATTGGTTATTCTATTCGTGAAAGCTTTTGCTGCTTTTCCCTACGGTGCTTTGCCGGTGCAGTGGGCCTCATTTTGGTTTGTCCTGGTTTATTATTTCTTCTTGCTGAGGGTTTTGTTCAAGAAAGGGGTTACTTTATCTGATAGATGAAGATTTGGGCTATCTTTCCT
This sequence comes from uncultured Candidatus Peribacteria bacterium, assembly GCA_964499425.1. Taxonomy (GTDB): domain Bacteria; phylum Patescibacteriota; class Gracilibacteria; order UBA1369; family LOWO2-01-FULL-3; genus JAQBYK01. The sequence continues at coordinate 2,849 of CAZCLD010000051.1, forward strand.
TCCTTTGGGATTAGTTTTTTTTCCTTCCATGTACCAATGTGAAATCCATATGAGACTATTTTTGTTCCTTTTTTGAGCTCCTTGTCGAATTTCTTTTGAAATTTCGCGAGTGTTCGAGGCATCATGTAGCAGCAAATTACATCTGCATCTTTGAGGGAGTGTTTTTGAAAGTCCCCATGTATTATTCTTCCTTTCCATTTCCAGAATTTCTGGCGCATTTTTGCTATGAAATATACGAAAGGGTCCATTTCAAAGCCTATGCCTTTGGCTTTATAATCTTTACATGCGAAATGAATAAAGCGTCCGTCTCCGGCTCCAATATCGTATACTCTGTCGCCTTTTTTGATTTTGGCAACTTTTAGGACCTTGTGTACGGCTGGCATGGGGGTTGGTACAAATGGACCACCACCAAAAATGGTTATGTAGAAAGAAATGGACAAGAATATTGTGACCGCTGAGACTATTATGAGGACTATAATTCCGAGTATCATTGTCTCTAGTCTATCACGCTGCTCTTAGTTTTTCATGCTTTTTGGCGTCCACCAATTCTTTAGCTTTTCTTTTTGCTGCAATTTGTGCATTTAGGTCAAAGATTTTTGCACCTTTCTTCTCTACTTTGTCCTGAGCTTTATCAACCAATGTGTCTTCAATTTTTTCGAAATCTTTTTCTTGTAGTGCTTCTGCTTCTTCTGCTGAAATTTCTCGTCCACTCTTGTCCTTGAGTTTTACATGAGTGAATCCTTCTTTGGTGTCTAGCTTGCTTTGTTGTTGATATGTGTGATGTTTGATTTGATCGCGGCTGTCTTTTTGTAGGCTTACTCCATCCATGAACATAACGTCATCGATTTTTTCTCCAGTGCCTTCTTTGTTTAGAATGTGCTGATCTCCCATTTGTTCGTATGCATCTCTGGTGAGTTCGTCTTCGACTGTTCCCGCTTTTGTTCTGGCTATTGATTCTTTTTTTGCGCGTTCTTGCGCAGAAATGGTCTTGTTATGGCGTTGTTCACTTATTTCTGCTCCATGGATGTTTAGGTGCTTTATTTGTTCGTCTTCTAATTGTCTTTTAAGTATCTCGTCCTGACTAAGAGCTTTCTCTACTTCCTTTTCGGCCATTTTCTCTTGGCTCTTTTCCTTAACTTTTTGACTGCCAAATTCTCTTGCGGCTTTAGCCAGCTGTTCCTCGAGGTACATGAGTACGGTGTCATTTTCTTCGTCTGGGTTTGCTACCAGATACAGTCTTAGAGCCTTTCTTCCTTCGTTAATGCTTTCTTTAGTGTTTTCGGCCAGATATTCATTTATGGATAGTTCTAATTTAATTCTGTCAGGGGATCGTTCTTTTGCCTCTCTTTTTTCGGAGTCTGTTATTCCAATCTCTTTTTCTTCTTTGAGTTTCTTTAGGTGTTCTTGTTTCTGTTTTTCAATCTCCTTTGGAAGGTCTTGTTCACCTATCTTTGTTCGCTTGGTCCAGCCTTCTTTGTCATAACGTTGTTGCCATTTTTTTAGTTCGTCCTTGCCTATTGATGGATTAATTTCTGAGAGTTTTTTGAGATTCTTTTGATACTCTTTTCTGCGTTGTTCGTATGCCGATAGGTTTTTGTACTTGGTGTTTGGGGAGCCAGAGACTAATGTTTCATATGCTTTTTTGAGCGCTCCTAGGTCTCCGGGTTTTTTTGTTTTGGGATTTTTGAAATTATCGGGATTTTCAAAGAATTTCTTGTAGCGTCCTTGGGTTTTGTCGCTTCCTGGTGCGATGGTGTTTTTTCGGGCTGCTGCATCGATTTTGGCGTGTGCTGCCTTGATTGTGAGATTTTTTTCTAATTCCTCTTTGCCTTTGCTTTTTTCTACCAATTTTTCGTGCTGCTTTAGACTTTTCTTTTTTGCCACAAAATCGAGCTCTTCAAAGCTGCCAATGGCTAATTTCAGTCCTTCGGGGTTATCTTTATAGATTTTCTCAAGCTCATGTGCCAGCTCGGCTTCGTTTTCGACTAAATCTTTCCAGTCACTAACTAATTCCTGACGCTCTTTGAAATTGGTATTTTTGTAATATTTGAGATATTTCTCTTTAGAGGCTTCACTCATTTTCCTCATGGTGATGCCTTGTATTGTCATAGTACTGTCGAGATGTGTGAAACCCTCAGATTCTTTTCTGGCTGTGTTTTTGGCTTGTGTTAGACGTGTCTTTAGTTCGCCTGGATTTTTTGCCTTGAGATTCTCTTTCATTCGGGCGGCTATCATTTCAACGCTGTAGAAAGGAGTGTCTTTGACTTTTTGGAAATGGCTTTCAATTGATTCGATTTGTTGGCGGAATTCCTGACGTTCAGAAAGGCCCTCTGCTTTGATCCATTCGTTTTCGAGAGGATCAACTATGCCGTGTTTTTTAAATATTGTTTTTAGTTTGTCGAATTCTTTTTGACGTGGTGCGAGTCCGCCTCTGTCGTAGATCTCCTTACCTTCTAATCTGCGAATCAAATCTTTCATGTGCTTGATGCTGGGATTATTTCTTCTTTCTTGTGCACACCAAGCTTTGAATCCAGCTAATTCCTTTGTTCCTATTAGGTTCTGATTTTTGTTGCAGATACTATCGAATTTGTTCTGTAGTTTAAGAAGCTCTGGATCCTCCGGATCAAGCTCTTTTGCCTCTTCTTTTTCTTTTTCCTCTTCTTTTTCTTTCTGAGCCGGGACGGCTTTGATGCGATCCAGGATTTTCTGTGTATCTTCAGGGCTTTCAGTGTCTTCTAATTCTTCTTTGAACTCCTTGTACTCTTTTAGATCGATGAGATTACCGTGTTCTCTTGTGGCAGTAACCATTTGGTTGAGCTCGGCTTCTGCAGCTGACTTTAGTTGAAGGCGTTGATTGGCAAGTTGGGTGATTGTTACTTGGCCATCCTTTAGTCGTTTAACCTCATTCTTGCTGAGTTTATTTTCGTTAATAGAAGGCTCCTTTTTGGAGTCCTGTTCTTCGGACTCTTGCTCAGGAGTTTTAATTGCCTCGTCTTCTGCTGGTAATGCTTCAGGCATTTTTTCAGATTAGGTAGCCCTGAAAGTATAACATTTTCCGCAAAAAGTCAAGGCGCTGTCTTTATACTGAGCAAGCGCTGAACCCGCAGCTAAGGCAAAGCATACAGCCTTCTGCTATTTGTATATCATTTGAGCATTCGGGACACTTTTTGCTTTTGATGATATCTTTCTTGTTGAGAGAGATGTGCTCTCTTTTAGCGAGAACCTTTGCGGGTTCTTCAGCTACAGGTGGGGGAGTGACTTCTTCGAAGTTTGATTGTTGAGCGCTAACCGCGGGAACCTCTGTTTTTGCATCAGTTTCTGTTTGGGTTGATGGTGACTCCGCATCGCTTTGTGATTCTTCCTCACTGCCATGTAAATTTAGTACTTGTTCCTGCCGGCTGCCGTCTCTGTAAACTGTACAGCCCTTCAATCTTAATTCCCATGCTAGCAAGTATCCTTGTTTTACATCTTCGCGAGTGGCGGTATATGGGAAATTGACAGTTTTGGATATACTATTGTCTACGTTTTCTTGGAATGCTGCTTGCATTTTTATGTGATCGTCAGCGCTAATGTCCATTGCTGTAACAAATACTTTTCGGGTTTCTGTTGGGATTTCGGTAATTTGCTGGATGGAGCCAGATTTTTCTATTTTCTGGATTATTTCTTCGTTGTGTAAATCGAGCTTCTTTAATTCTTCTTCAAGATATGGATTTATGTAGATTAATTTTTGGCCGCTCATGACTTCTTTGTAGTATGAGAGTGCGAAAAATGGTTCTATTCCTGAGCTGCAATCAAGTAGCATTGAGATAGAGCCGGTGGGTGCTACAGTTGTTAGGGCAGAGTTTCGTCTTTTGTTGTTTTTACCTTTTGGTCCGAAAATTGAGATGTCCCAGTTTGGGAAACTACCTTTTTCTTCTGCCAGTATTGTTGAATATTCGTGGGCTGTTTCGTTTATCATTTTCATTACTTTTCTTGCAGTGTCGAAGCCTTCCTGAGAATTGTAAGGAATTCTTAGTTGATAGAGCATGTCTGCAAAACCCATTATTCCAAGGCCAATTCGTCTGTTATTTCTGAAGCTGGCATTTACTTTTTCAACTGGGAAATCTGAAAGATCAATTACGTTGTCGAGCATTCTGATAGCCATTTTTGTGACGAATTTGAGTCTGGTTTCGTCTACTTGGCCATCTTTTACGAATTTTGCTAGATTGATTGATCCGAGATTACAGACGTCTCCGTCGTGTAACCATTGTTCTCCGCATGGATTTGTTGCTTCGAGGCGGCCGAGTGGAGGGACTGGGTTGGTATCGTTTGCGGCGTCAGGAAAGAGTATTCCTGGTTCTCCATTTCTCCAGGCTGAATTGATTATTTTGTCCATTAATTCTGAGGCGGTGATGTTTTCTTCAATTGCTTCGACAAATGATCCTCTGTTGTCACGGATGACGTTTCTTGGTTTCATTTTTTTGCCTTTCCAATTGCAAACCCATGGTTCTGTTGACCTGGATCTTACTTGCTTCATGAATTCGTCTGTTAGTGCAACAGAGATGTTGAAATTCACAAGCGATCCTTCTTCCCATTTTGCTTCGATGAATTCTAAAATATCTGGATGATCAACTCTCATTACACCCATGTTGGCCCCGTGTCTGCCTTGTTGTTTGATCACTCCGAAGGATTCGTTATAAGCTTTTAGAAATGAAACTGGACCAGAAGCTGTTCCCTGTGTTTTGTTTGTTTGGAATCCAGCTGGTCGAAGGAGGTGCCAAGCAAATCCTAATCCAGATCCAGCTTGTTGAAGTAGTGCTGCGTCGTGGAGGCTTTTGAAAATGCCGTCCATACTGTCTTCGAAATGTAGGACTATGCAGTTGGAAACTAATCTGGTTTTTCCTCCAGCATTGGCTAGTGTTCTACCGGCTGGGATGAATTCAAAATTGTGGAGAATTTCTCTGAACTTTTCTTTGTAATCTTCTACTTTTTGATTGTTTTTTCCATAGTCTTTTTCAATGGTGGCTAAAGCGTTTGCTACTCTGTTGAACATTCCTTCTGGAGTTTCGGTAACATCACCGTTTTCATCTCTTTGGAGATATCGGCCGGCTAAAACTCGAAGTGCATTTACACTGAATGGGAGCTTGGTGCTTCCGCCATTAAGAATATCTTCTTGGGTGTGACGTATGTTTTTGTGCTCTTGTCTGTAAATTATGTAGGCCTTTGCAGTTTTTGCGTGCCCACCTTCTATGAGGATTTTTTCTACTAGATCTTGGATTTGTTCTACAGTGGGAATATTTGATTCGTCTTTGAAAAACACTTCGAGCACAGCGGATACTTGATTTGAGATTTGCTCTGCCATTTCTTTATCTTGACCGCCTACTGCTTGAGCTGCTTTCCAAATAGCTTCGGTTATTTTCTCTTGGTCGAAGCTGGCAATATCACCACTTCGTTTTTTTATTTTTTGAATGGGGGACATAATCAAGTGTTTTTAGAGGTTAAATCAGGCCACAAAGAGACATTTTTCATAGGAATGAGAGAGTCCTATATATAGTGGGAGGTTTTTGTATTACACTACAATATCTAGTGGTATTGCGAATAATAGCAGAGCAAATTTTGTGTGAAAAGTATAATTGTCTAAAACTTGTTGACGAGTGAAGGGGGAAGTATCGGAGTATATTAGAATGCGAATTTTTGTTTGGTGTTAGCTAAAAAATGCCCCCCTGTGTAGACAGATTAGCTGTTTGGATATGGTGGTAGACTTGAGTGTTCTCCAGGTTATAGCGGAAGTCTTAATGTGTTTGGCGGGGTTGACAATCTTAGTGTTTCATGGTACTTTTTATTGCATTTAATATTATTATGTCTGAAGATGTGCACAAAACCAGTTGTGATATCAGGGGCGAGAAGATTCAGCATCTTGGCACCATTAGACAGCTTGAGCGAGGGGATTTTGTTTCTGATAGCTTTGCTATTTATGATGGTGCTGAAACTGACTTGGGTCCTGTGTGTAAAGCCTGTTTACCGGTGTACAAGAGGGCAAGGGCTGAAGTTGCAGCGTTTGATGAAGCTGAAGTGAGAGATCAAATTCGTGAGAAGATTGCCCAAGCGGGTTTTGTTACAACGTGTTTGAGGGAACATGCAAAGGAGACTCTCATTCCCTTTTTGCTTGCTGCTTTGGAGGAAGGGTATTTTGATGAGCAAGATGCTCGGATGTTACAGGGGTTTTTAGAGAGAGGGATTAACATTGATGAGTACAAAAAGGGTGGTGGACTATCTGGTGGAATTGATTTGGCTGGTGCGGCTAAATGTATTAGAGAAGATGAGAGGACTTTTAAACTTATCAAAGCACTATTTGAGAGAATAGATGAATTAGATGGGCGGAGAAATGGAGTAATCGAAGTTGTTGATGCTGGGTGTGGTCCTTATCCATTGTGGGGAGCTTTGGCTGCGCTTAAGTCTGGAAAGGTTATAGCTACCTGTTTAGAGCTTAATCCTGCTTCTGCAGCGATGGCTAGGAAAATTGTAGCTAATCTTGGTCTTGAAGATAGAGTTAGAATTCTAGAGGAAGATGCTACGAAGTATCAGCATGATGAACAAATTGATCTTTTGGTTTCCGAGACAATGTATTCAGGTTTTTTACAGGAACCGTTGCCTTATATATTGAATAATTTGACTCCTCAGGTGGCTGGGGATGGAGAAATTATTCCGGACTGGGCTTCTGTTGAAGCTGGTTTGGTTGAATCTAAGCGTGCAGGAAGACCGGGTTGGTTTTTGCCGGATAGTTTTCATTTGGGACCGATGGAGGTCACTAGGTTTGTAAGAGGAGAGTTTGGTGAAGTTGTTGAATTTGAGATTTCACTTACGGACGTTAATCCAGGCAAATATAAACTGGCGTTGGGATTGAAAGCTGGGCTTAGTGAAGGTGTTGTTTTGGAGGGCTTGGATTCTTCGATTACTATTCCTCACTTAGTTCCTGCGCAGATAGATGTGCTTAGGGGTGATACTCTTTTGAAAGTTAGTTATGCGGTTGGTGCTCAGGATACCGATGTTTGCATAGAGAAAGTTTAGGCTGCTTGCTATAATGCTCTTGCATGAAGACTTCAAAATACACATTTAAGACTGATCCGCCTGTTCGTCTACCTGTTATTCGTTTTAAGGGTAAGAAGAAGGGGCCTACGGGCTTTTTATCTGCAGGAATGCATGGAGACGAGCTGAATGGGATGATTTTGGTGAAGAAATTTATTGAGGATTTTGAATCTAAGG
>CAZCLD010000052.1:0-9814 GCA_964499425.1 uncultured Candidatus Peribacteria bacterium
CGCCACCCGCCGCCCCCACGCCTAGTCTGCTCCAGGGACGGGGGGGCCCCGTTTCTGCTAAGGCTGATGATGGTGTTATGCACATTAAGGCTTCAGGTTGTTTTTTGTCTGAAGTGAAGGCCGGAAGAGGGCATGTCTCTTTTGATTATAAGAAATTTATAGACTATTTTTCAGAAATTGATTTTAAAAAGAATGATTATGCTTTGGAGAATGAAATTAGTGATTATCTTTCTTCTATTTGTGTAAGTGATGGACGGCCTTCGATAGAGGCTTCTATGCATTGTTTTTTAGATAAATATGTTGTGCATAGCCATCCTGTTTATTTGAATGTGTTGCTTTGTGCTAAGGGGGGGCAAAAATTTGTGGGAGAAGCTTGGAGTTCTGGTTTGCCGAGCTTTGAGTGGGTTTCTTACGTCAATCCTGGTTATAGTTTAGGGACTGAAATTTCTAAAATAACGGATAAGAGCAGCAAGGATCCTAGAGTAGTTTTGCTAGAGAACCATGGTTTGATAGTCTCGACGAATGATTTGGGAAAAGCGTTGAATTTAAGTAAAGAGATCAACGATCTTGTTCGAAAACACTTTAAGATGGAAAAATTCTCTATTGAGGATTTTGCGGGTGGTGACTCTTCCGAGAAGGTCCTTTTTCCGGATTACGCTATTTTTGGGGATAATGCCCCGGCGGTTTCAGCTGCTCACAATTTTATCCTAAATGAAATTGAAAAAATTGGAGAACCTAGGTTTTTAGATAATGCAGATATTGATTATCTTGTTAACATGGATTCAGAAAAATACAGAAAAAATATATGCAAATAATTATACCTATGTCAGGCCTGGGGAATCGATTCCTCAAAGCTGGCTATAAAGTCCCAAAGCCCTTGATTAAGGTTGATGGCAAGCCAATGATTGAGCATGTGGTTAGTCTTTTTCCTGGGGAGGAAGACTTTTTATTTGTTTGTAATAATAGCCACCTTGAGGAGAGCGAGATGGGAGAGATTTTGAAGCGAATTGCTCCAAAGGGGCGGGTATTTGGAGTGGATCGCCATGAAGCTTTTGGGCCGGTTTACGATATTGTGCTCGCGGAGAAAGAGATTAAGGATGATGAGCCAGTTATTGTTAATTATTGTGATTTCAATCAGTCTTGGGACTATGCGGATTTCAAAAAACAGATGGAGGAGAGTGGTTGTGATGGAGCTGTTATTTGCTATACGGGATTTCATCCGCATTTACTTGGGGATGATTTTTATGCGGGCTGCAAAGTTGATAAGGGGCTAAACCTCACGGAGATTCGCGAAAAATATTCTTTTACTGAAAATAAGATGGATTCTCATCATTCTTCGGGGACTTATTATTTTCGTTCTGGGGCTATTCTAAAAAAGTATTTTAAGTTATTGATGGATGAAAAAATGGCTGTTAATGGCGAATATTATGCCAGTGTGCCATATAAATTGATGCTTGAGGATGGATTGAAGGTGCTTGTGTATGAGGGGGATTATTTTTGTCAGTGGGGGACTCCTCAGGATCTTCAGGAATACGAATATTGGTCTGATTATTTTAAAAATTATGCGAATTAATTTAATACCAATGGCGGGTGCGGGTTTGAGGTTTGTACAAGCGGGCTATAAGGAGCCCAAGCCTCTGATTGACGTTTCTGGAGAAGCGATGATTGTTAGGGCCGCTAGGGCGTTGCCTGATGCTGATCGTTTTGTGTTTGTTTGTAGGGCTGAACATATTGAGAATTATCCTTTGCGTGAAGTTTTGAATAAGAATTTCCCCAATTGTGAGATTATTGATATTGATTATTTAACTGAGGGACAAGCGAGTACTTGTTTGTTGGCGGAGAAATTCTTTGATATGGATGGTAGTCTTATGATTGGTGCTTGTGATAATGGAATGGTCTGGGATAAGACTAGATTCCAGGTTTTAATTGATGATTCAACTGTTGATGCGATAATTTTTACTTTTCGGAATAATGCTACTGTGAAAAGGAATCCTGAGATGTATGGTTGGGTGAGGGTTGATGCAGATAATGCTGTTGAAAGGATGTCGGTAAAAATCCCAATTAGCGATAATCCGGGGCATGATCATGCTGTCGTTGGGGCCTTTTGGTTTAGAAAAGGCAAGGATTTTGTTGAAAAGACAAAACAGATGATTGAAAATGAGCGGCGTATTAATAATGAATTTTATGTGGATAAAGTTTTTGATGAGTTTGTTGAAGATGGTATGAGGGTTAAAGTTTTTGAAATTGATAAATATATTTGTTGGGGAACGCCTAATGATTTGAAAACCTATCAGTATTGGGAAAACTATTTTAAGGAATAATTGATGATTTTAGGAAGAACATATTTGCCAAAAAAGGAGGTCAATAAAATGCGGGGAGAGGGAGATGTTGCCGCTGCGAGGAAAGCTTTTTTGGAAAAGCGGTTTAATAATTTGGTTCATCTTTTGAAGGGGCGGTTTTCTTGGCTTGATCCCTATATTGAGGGGAAGAAAGAGGTGTATGAACTGGGATCTGGGCCTGGATTTTTGAAGGAATTTGTTAAGAATGAGGATCTTAGATTGACTGATGTTGAGAAACATCCCTGGATAGATGTGAAAGTGGATGCTTTAAATCTCCCATTTGAAAAGGAATCTGTGGATGTGCTTATTTGTAGCCATATGTTGCATCATCTTGCGTCTCCAATGAAATTTCTTAGTGATGTTTATGATGCCCTTAGGCCTGGAGGGTTGGTGTTGATTGTTGAGATTAACACCTCTCTTTTTTTGAGGTTTTTATTGAAAATAATGAGGCATGAGGGTTGGTCATATGAAGTGGATGTCTTTTCTGATGATGAAGTTTGCAATAGGGCTGATGATCCGTGGTCAGCGAATTGTGCTATTCCTGAGTTGTTATTCTCTGACGAAAAGAAGTTCGAGAATTCTATCCCAGGGTTCAAAATTATTAGGAATGAATTGTTCGAAAGTATGCTTTTGCCGCTTTCTGGTGGGGTTATTGCGAAAACCAAAATGGTCCAATTGCCGGTTTGGTTACTAAAAGGAGTTGAAAAGTTTGATAGTTTATTAGTCAAAGTCGCCCCTAGCATTTTTGCTGTGGGTAGAAAGGTGATTCTTAAAAAAGTTTAATATGAAGTTATCGATAGTAGTTCCTTGCTATAATGAGGAGAAAAATATTCCGCTTATTTTGGAACGGTTTGCAAAGGTTGTTGAGCAGTCTGTTGAGTTGATTCTGGTGAATAATGGTTCTACTGATGGTTCTGCGGAGGTTTTTAGGAAGGAGCTTGTTAAGAAGAAATATTCTTTTGCGCGATTAGTGACTGTTAAGGAGAATGTGGGTTACGGGCATGGAATTTCAACAGGGCTCAAATCTGCGAAAGGGGATATTTTGGCTTGGACACACGCAGATATGCAGACTGATCCTGCTGATGTGATTAAGGGATATAAATTGTTGATGAATTTGGATGATCCTGAGGGGGCTGTTGTGAAAGGCAGGAGAGTAAACCGGCGTTTAGGGGAGACTTTGTTTACTTTGGGAATGTCAGTTTTGGCGTCTTTGGTTTTGTGGCGTTTTTTGTTTGATGTTAATGCTCAGCCGAAAGTTTTTCCTCGTGGATTCTATAAACAGATGAAGAGGCCGCCAAAAGATTTTTCTTTAGATTTGTATTGGTTGTATTTAGCTAAAATAAAAAGGTATAAGGTGAAGGTCTTACCAGTTTATTTTAAAAAGAGGATACATGGTGAGTCTAAGTGGGCTTTTAGTTTTGTATCGCGGATGAAGACTATTTGGAGGACTGTGAAATATATTTTTAAATTGAGACGATATGCTTAAAATTATTCATCGAGTTAATACAATTGAGGGGCTTGAAAAAATTGACCCTAAATATGGGGTGGAGGTTGATTTGCGCGCTTATGATGGACGTTTAATCCTAAATCATGAGGCATTTGAAGATGGACAGGATTTTGAGAAATATTTGGAGAAATATCAACATAGTTTTTTGATTTTGAATATAAAAGAGTCAGGAATTGAAGATCGAGTTGTGGCGCTTATGAAAAAGCGTGGAATTGAGGATTATTTTTTGTTAGATGTGGAATTTCCGTATATGTATAAGGCTGCGAAGCAGGGATTCAGGAAAGTGGCGATTAGATATTCAGAAAAAGAGCCGATCGAAAATGTGCTTGAATTTAAGGATAATTTTGATTGGGTTTGGATTGATACGAATACCAAATTGCCTTTGGATTCTGATGTGGTGAAAGTTCTGAAAGAATTTAAGACTTGTTTGGTTTGTCCGGAGAGGTGGGGAAGGTCTGACGACATTGAAAATTATGTTGAAAAAATGAAGGCTCTGGAATTTGAACCCACTGCAGTTATGACCTCTTTAGAGTGTGTCGATCGATATTAAGCTGCTTCTTGTTCTTGTGCCTCTATCATAGCCTTGATGCGCATTACGCTGACTATGGTTGACCTTTCGGCTTCTGCAAGCTTCATTGAGATGAATTTGACTGTTTCTTCGAGGTCAGGGATTAGGCGGTGCTCGAGTGCGTTTACACGGCGACGTGTTGTTTCTAATTCTGCAGCCAGACGTTCGGCTTGTTTTTCGATTTCTGCCAGCTTGATTAACAATGGAAATACTTCTTGGAAGGCGCCAAGTGCGATATCTAGTTCTCCTGATGTTTGCAAATAGCCGTAATTTAAGATGTCCCCCTCCTGTTTGAGATCAAAGTAGGGGATATGCACGGACATTACATTTTTTGTTTTAACGGCTAGTTCTACTTTAGCTGATGGGTACAAAAGTGCTGATTCCAGCATTTCGGGTAGCATCATGGAAGATGCTTGCATGAAGTTTTTGAAGGCTCCTGAGAGTTTTTCTTCTACTTCTCGACGTGTTGATTTAGCTTCACGGATTATCTCCATGAAGGTCTTCATTAAGCCGTCTTGCTTGTCTTTTAATAGCTTATGGCCACGTTTGGCTGATTTAACCCGTTTTTTGAGGTTAAGTAACTCCATTCTAGTTGGTTTGACGTCTAGTTTAGCCATTTTGGTTTGTTGCTGTTAAATATTTGGGACACTACGCTTCGCTTCGTGTCTGGCCATTATTTCTTAGGTAAGTACTTATCAATGTGTTCGTCTTTGACACGTTTTAGTTCGTTCTTTGGGAGTGTGGTCATGAGATCCCAGCTAAGGTCTAGTGTTTCTGCGATACTTCTGTCTTCTCCTTCTTCCTGAGTGATGAATCTTTCCTCAAAATCTTTGGCGAATTTCAAAAATTTAAGATCGATGTCTGAGAGAGCGGATTCTCCGAGAATGATCGCGAGATCTCTTACCTCTAGTCCACGAGCAAATGAAGCGTACATTTGTGCAAAAACTCCTTCGTGGTCTTCACGGGTGATTTTTCTCGCTGTTGGAGAAAGGCGACTCAAAGAGGGGAGAACGTTTACTGGTGGGTAGATCCCTTCACCGTGTAATCCTCTTGAAAGCACGATTTGGCCTTCGGTAATATATCCGGTTAAATCTGGAATTGGATGGGTGATATCGTCTTCGGGCATTGTTAAAATTGGGATTTGGGTAATGGATCCGTCCTTTCCTTTTACACGTCCGGCTCGTTCATAGATTGTGGCTAGATCTGTGTAGAGATAACCTGGATATCCACGACGACCAGGTACTTCTTTACGAGCAGCAGATACTTCACGCAATGCCTCACAATAGTTTGTGAGATCGCTAAGAATTACAAGTACGTGCATGCCTTTTTCAAAGGCCAGGTATTCGGCTGTAGTTAGGGCTAAACGAGGTGTTGCAATACGTTCGACAACAGGGTCAGCTGCTGTGTTGATGAATAGTACTGAACGATTGATGGCTCCGGTCTTCTTAAATTCGTTGATGAAGTACTCTGATTCTTCAAAAGTTACACCCATTGCACCAAAAACTACGGCGAATTCTCCTTTTTCATCTCCACCTACTTTGGCTTGTCTAGCGATTTGGGCTGCTACACGTGAATGTGGCAGACCAGCACCTGAAAAGATCGGTAATTTTTGTCCACGTACGAGAGTGTTGAGACAGTCGATTGTTGAAATACCAGTTTGGATGAAGTCGTTTGGAAAGTCTCTTGAATATGGATTGATTGGTGCGCCTGAGATATTGAGTTTTTTCTCAGGAATGATCTCTGGCCCGTCATCTAATGGGGAGCCGCTTCCGGAGAAAATTCGTCCGAGCATGTCCTGGGAAACGCCTATTTCAAGAGGTTTTCCGAGGAATTTAGCTTTTGTGCCTTCAGTTGTTACACCCTGGGTGCTTTCGAACATCTGGACCAGTGCTTTATCTCCATGGATTTCTAGGACTTTACCCATACGTTTTGAACCGTCAGGTGTTGTCATCTCGACAAGCTCTTCGTATTTGACTCCTTCAACGCCTTCGACCAGGATTAGTGGTCCGGCAATGGATTTTAGAGTTTTATATTCTTTTTGCATGATGGGGGATTAAATTTAAAATTATTTATACTTTAGTTCCTAATTGAGATATCTCTTTTATAACCTCTTTCTCCAGGGCCTCGAATTTATCTAATTCATCAGGCTTTATGTCTTTGCATTTGACCACTTTTTGCATCACTGGTAGTGAAAGGAGATCATCGAATTCAAAATCTTCTTTTTCTACTATTTTGGATGCTTCTCTAAAGATTGCCATAATACATCTGAGTACCCAGTATTGTTTTTTGTGTGGAGTGTATGCGTCTTCACGGTCAAATGCGTTTTGGAATAAGAAGTCTTCACGGATTGATTTGGCTGTTTCAAGGACTAGTCTTTCTTTTGGGGAAAGTGCATCCATTCCTACTAAACGGACGATTTCTTCAAGTTGTGCTTCTTGCTGGAGAAGTGTCATAGCTTCCTCACGAATCTTTGCGTAGTCTTCTGCGACTTCTTTCTTCCAATAGTCGGCAACATTGTCTAGATAAAGGGAATAACTGCTTAGCCAGTTGATCGCTGGAAAGTGACGTTTGTAAGCCAGTTTTGCGTCTAATCCCCAGAAAACTTTAGTTACACGTAGGGTATTTTGAGTTACTGGTTCGGATAGATCTCCACCTGGAGGGGAGACGGCGCCTATAGCTGTTACTGAACCATTTCTCTTATCAGATCCCATGCAGACTATTGCACCTGCTCTTTCGTAGAATTCGGCGGTTTTTGATCCTAAATAAGCTGGATAGCCTTCTTCACCTGGCATTTCTTCCAAACGACCGGACATTTCTCGGAGAGCTTCTGCCCAACGAGAAGTAGAGTCGGCCATCAAAGCTACATTGTAGCCCATATCACGGTAGTATTCTGCGATGGTGATACCTGTGTAGACTGATGCTTCACGGGCCGCTACAGGCATGTTAGAAGTGTTTGCGATTAGAATTGTACGTTTCATGAGTGGTTCACCAGTATTTGGGTCTTCAAGTTCTGGGAATTCAATTAAAACCTCGGTCATCTCGTTTCCACGTTCTCCGCATCCGATATATACGATTACTTGGGCGTCGCAGTATTTAGCGAGTGATTGTTGTGTAACTGTTTTTCCGGCTCCGAAGGGACCTGGGATGCAGCCTGCACCACCTTTTACCATTGGAAAAAGTGTATCTAGTATTCTTGCTCCAGTTACGAGTGGTTCACTTGGAATTCTCTTTGCCTGAAATGGGCGAGGTCTTCTGATAGACCATTTTTGTACCATTGTTAGCTCATGAGATTTGCCGTTTTCATCTTTCACTGTTGCGATCACATCTTTAAGTGTAAATGAACCGCTTTCTATGTTGGTTATTTCCGCTTTTGAAATGGTTGGAGGAACCATTATTTTGTGGCTTATCAGGTTTGTTTCTTGCACTTCTCCAAGAATGTCACCGGCTATGACTTTGTCACCTTTGCTGGCAGTAGGTTTGAAATCCCACTTTTTGTTGTAGTCTAATGCTGGTACGTCGATACCTCTGTTTATGAATGCTCCGGCTTCTTTTTCGATGGATTTAAGTGGTCTTTGGATTCCGTCGTAGATTGAGGTTAGAAGTCCAGGTCCAAGGTCAACGGACATTGTTTGTCCGGTTAAGTAGACTGGATCTCCGGGGCCGATGCCTGTGGTTTCTTCGTAAACCTGAATGGAAGCTTCATCTTCGTTCAATTCGATGATCTCTCCCATCAGTTTTTCGTTCGAAACGCGGACTACCTCAAACATCTTGGCATTTTTCATGCCACTTGCGACAACGAGTGGTCCTGATACTTTTACAATAGTTCCTTTATCCATGGTTGTTGATTATTAGTTAATAAATTAATCTCCCATAATATCTGATCCCACTGCTTGTTCTACCATTTTGCCGATACGTGATAGGCCATACTTGGTAGCGCCTTTAGAGCTTGGCACAGGGATTATTGCTGGGAGGGATGATAGGCTTAGTTTTTTGTAATCATCTTTCTTGATGTTCATTGCTAGTTCTTCAGTTATAAAGATGATTGCGTACTTAGGCTTTGTTTCGCCTTTTATTTCGATTGTTTCTGCTTTTAAATCGAATAATAGGGTAGTGGCCTCTTCAGTAGTGTTGGCATTAAAGGTTTCTAACCCCAGAGCTTTGAAGCCGAGGATAGTTTCTTTATTACCTATGATTGCGATTGAGTAATTCATGAATACAAGTTTCTGAGACGACTCCTGATTTCTTCAGGATCGAACTCGTTTAGTTTATTAATGAGGATCATTCTGATGATCAGTGCGTTGTTCTTTTTTGCTAAGAAATAAGCGATGAGGGGTTCTGGTCCAAATGGGATCAGTTTTGCTTTTTTGATGAAGTCAGTTAGGTGGTTTTCGATTTCTTTTTCCAAGTGTATGAATGTTTTTTCGTCTTCGTAGTGTTTGTGTCCTTCTTCGATGATTTTGGCATATGGAGTTCCTCTAAAAAGCTCTGGAAACTCACTTAAATTGTGTGTATATGCGTCTTTGAACTTGCTATAAGGAATTTGACCATGCCAGAGGAAAGCGATTTCAAAGAGATCCAGGTCTTTTTCTTGTGACTTCATTCGGAAAAACAGCTTGATGTTACTGAGGTCAATGAGTTTTTGTGTGTAATTGATTAAAAATTCATTTTTAGAATCTTTGGCAATATTATGAATAATTTTCATTAGCTTTTGATCCAAATAGAGGTCTATGACTTGTGGATTTTTCTCTTTTTCAAAATGTACTTCAACTTTTTTTATTTTCTTCTTTAGATACACCTCTGTCCTTTCTTTTAGGCCAAAAGCCGTGTTCTCTTCGTCGAAAATAAACTTTTTGAGAGCATTTATGGCAATAGCTCCCATATTATTAAGTAAGTTTTCGACATCTTCGAATTTGCGATCTGACAATTTTGCTTTAACTAGAGTTTTAATGTTGTGAAAATCGTATTGATGCCAAAGTATATTTAATATTCTTTGGTCGGGAGTGGCTTTTATCAGTGTTTCTTTTATTTCTATCAACCCTTCGTCGATAACTTTTTGGAAATCACTAACATTTTCAATCCCAGTTTTGTTGTCTGCGTAGTCGAATTCGTTAAGAATGCGAAATGAATCTTTCGCATCTTTGGCTAGCATCATGCGATCTACTTCGTTCTCGCCGAGAAGCAATGTCTCAAGAGTTCGAATTAGGGCTACACTGTAAGCAAAATCGTGCTTGTTTATCATTGAAAAAGCAATTTATTAAGTTCAATTTCTAGATCTTCTTTCATTTGGCTTTTGACGATAGTCTCAAACGAATTATCTATTTCAACCTTGTCAGTTTTGAGAATGAATCCGCCTCCAATGTCGCTACTTTTCTCGGATAAGAAAAATTTCTTGCCAGAGTT
>CAZCLD010000053.1:0-5304 GCA_964499425.1 uncultured Candidatus Peribacteria bacterium
ACATCCTCTGAAGGAATGTCGGCAATATGGCTATCTATTATTTCTTCACCTGCATCGGGCGGGTCTGCGTCTGGTTCGTCATTGGTATCAAGGGGGTCTGTGTCTGGTTCTTCATTGGTATCGGGCGGTTCTGTGTCGAGACCTCCATCTATTGGTTCTGGTTCGCTGTTATCAGGCGGGGGCTTATGAGGGCCGGTGTCTTTACTATTCATGGTGTCAGCTACAGCATCTGGAATAATTCCCTCTCCCAAATCATTTGTGTTATGGGGACTCGACTGACATCCCGCTGTTTGTGCGACTAAAACCAAAAGGACTATCAATGCTGGGGCTGCTCTAACTAAATCTTGCCTAGTTCCTCTAATAGTATCATTCACTAAGTCCAGGCATTGTTCCATCCATTCTAAAACTTTATCTTTGCAGTCATTGACAATACGATTAACTATTTCGAGATTTTCCTTGAGTGTTTCAATGACCTTAGAATCTCTTGCTGAAACAGAATCTGTTGTTTCTACTTGATTTAGCATTAATGATTTGAGGCAAAATTTAAAAAAAGAAAGGAGTGAATTATCGCTTTCATCCCCTAACTTTGTCAAATTAATTGTGAGGAGCTCCTTGTGGAGCAAAGCGTGGACTATCCGAACTTGGTTTGAACATGAATATCAGTTTAGTATAGGATAAACGCGTGAATAGAACGTGCAAAAATTGTAGTGGAGAGTTTGAAGTCACAGACGCGGACCTGAATTTTTACAAAAGGGCAGCTCCAAGTTTCAACAAAAAGAAATACATAATTCCTCCACCTATTCATTGTCCAGACTGTAGAGAGCAGCGCAGGTTAGCGCAGTGTAATGAGCTGAATCTGTACAAGAGTAAATGTGATATGTGTGGAGAGTTTACTTTGACTTATTTCCCTCCACATGTGAAGCAGCCGAAATATTGCAGAGAATGTTGGCACTCTGATAAATGGGATCCGAGGGATTTTGGTCAAGAATATGATCCAAATCGTGGGTTTTTTGAACAATGGGAAGAGGTTCGTAGTAACACACCTGCTCAAGCATTGAGTCTTCAAGGGAGGATGGTGAATTCAGAATACTGCCACTTAACTGGTGATAGTAAAAATTGTTATTTAACAATGCATGCCGATCACAATGAGGATTGTTATTATGGGTATGGGATAAAAAAATGTAGGAATTGTGTTGATGGTTTTTATAATATTTATTCAGAACTTTTATACGAGGGGATAGATTGTCATAGTTGTTATGGCCTAATTAATTGCCAGGATTGTTTCAATTGTTCGAATAGCGTGTTCTTGAGAGATTGTGTTGGATGCAGGAATTGTTTTCTTTGTACAGGTTTGCGGAATAAAGAATATTATTTTGAAAATAAGAAGTGTACAAGGGAGGAATATGAGAAACTCGTTGGTGAGATTGATCTTGGTTCTTATAGAGAATATCAAAAATGTCTGCAAAAATTCGAGAATATTCAGAAAAATCATACATATAAGGAGTTTCAGGGGCACAACTTGCAGAATTCTTTCGGGATGCATTTATATAATTGCAAAGACACGACTTATAGTTTTGATTGTGATGATGTTGAGCATGGTAAGTTCTTATACCAAATTGTTTGTGGCGCAAAGGATGTATATGATGCCTATCAATATGGAAATAATTTGGAGCTCTCTTATGAGTGTTCGGTTTGTGGGTTGGATAGTTATAATTTACTGTTTTGTTTCGAGACTCATTGGTCAAAAAACGTGTATTATTCGTGGTATATAGAGCATTGTAAGAATCTTTTTGGGTGTAGTAGCATGCATCATCAGAATTATTGTGTTTTGAATAAGCAACATTCTCCTGCGGAATATGAGAAGTTGCTTCCGAAGATTATTGAGAATATGGTCGAAAGGGGAGAGTATGGAGAATTCTTCCCGGTTGTTCGATCACCATTTGGTTATAACAAAACAATGAGTCAGGTTTTTTATCCATTAACAAGAGATGAGGTTGAGAAAAAAGGATGGGAATGGGATGATTATGAACCAGAGTTTGAAGAGATAGATATCATGGATTCGGGCGAATTGCCAGATCATATTAGGGATGTAGATGATTCAATATTAAAGAAGGGCGTTATATGCTCGGTTTCAAAAAAGCCATTTAGAATGACGCCACATGAATTGAGTTTTTACAGGAAGCAGAATTTACCATTACCCAGAAAACATTGGCTTGAGAGATATAAAGCACGTTTGAATAAGAGAAATCCTAGAAGGTTTTGGGATAGAGAGTGTGGCCGATGTTCGAAGCAAATCAAAACAAGTTATGATCCAAGTCGACCGGAGAAGGTGTTTTGCGAAAAGTGCTATAAGGAAGTGGTTATATAGATTTTATACTATTCCTGACCTGGGTCCCAAGGAAACGCTGGGTTACCGTCAACGATGACAAATCTACTTCCATTACTCAATCTCAGACTTTTGGAAACTGGTCTTGTTTTGCCTTCTTCTATGGTAAGTATGGGGAGTCCTTGTCCTATGCTACTGCGTATTGCGTTTGCTACGTCCTGAGCATTAACTAAGCTTGAAAGGCCTAAGGATCTGAGGGCGCGGCCAAAGCCTTTTCTAATAGGGCCTTGATGGCTATAAACTTCTACCCATAGTGTGTGATCCGGGGGTGGATTATCCGAGGTGGTTTCTTGGCCTATTGTTACTTCTTTCATTACGCAATCTGGCTCCGTAAGTGGGGTTCCTCCTTCGTCTAGAAGTGGTCTTCTTCCGGTTGAGGTGTTTGAGTTTTTATGATCTATTGCTGTCATTGTGTTGTTTTATGGGGTAATGGGTGTGAATTAGTGAGTTCAGCAGTGCGTAAGCATTGCGATGCACATTAGCACAAATACAGCGTTTGTCAACACCTGATTCATAATCCAGGCCTTATGAGGCGGTTGAGGGCTTAAGCGCAATAACCGATCCAGGTCAGGTATCCTCCTATAACGAAGCAGAATAGTGCGGCGAATGCGAATAAAAGGGCTGTGCGTGATAGTAGTCGAACTCCTAATTTGATCCAGGTTTTACCGCCAAGTAGTACTAGTGTTCCTTCTAGGATCATTGCGTAACCTAAAATGCTTATGATGATTTCGGGAGCAGATGTCCAAAGGTTGTGGCTGAGGACGATAGCCAGACCTGCTGTTGATTCGACGAGTGCAGCAAGGAATAGGAAGGCTCCATTTTTTTTGAGATTTTTGAACCAATCCATATAGAATTTGTGCTGGATGGCGAAGGAGACTCCGACAAGGATGCAGATTGGGCCGATTAATCGGCTTAGGAAGAGGGTTGTTTCATTCATAGGGATGAGGTAAGAGGAAATATTGATTTCAGTATACCACATCAAGGGAATGGCTTATTTAAGCCAGTTGAGGGCATTTGGCTCCCGGGGCCGGATTCGAACCGGCGACCAATTGGTTAACAGCCAACTGCGCTACCGCTGCGCTACCCGGGAGTGTTTATTCGAAGGGTTTCGAACAGGGCTAATATACGTAAGGCATTCAGGGAATTCAATGAATTTTTCTTAGTGAGGCCATTGACTCAGCGCGAATCCTGTGTTTTAATATTGCCTCATAACTAATTTTATGCCTGAAGGAGGACAATTAATTAGGACAGATCGTAGATTGGTGCGTTCACCTAGTGGAGAACCTCCAATTATCCAGTTTGATGAGATCATGCATATGGGTCGAGGTGAAGAGATTAGAGACTATAAAGCCAGAGAGACTCCTGGAGCTTTTGAAACAGCTACATTTGCCGTTCAGGTTTTTCATCCTTCTAAGGGTGGAGATTATATTTCAAGAAATCACTTGTTGATGTATCCACCTGGGTCCGAAGGTGGATTTTCGGATGGTTTTGGTATTCTTGATCTTAACTCATTAAATGGAACTCGTTTAAATGGTGAAACACTTACTCCTGGTGAGTTAGTAAGGATAAATCATGATGATTGTATAGCCCTTACTGAGAGGAAGGACTCAGTGCAATTTAGATTTGAAAATGTTCCTGACAGTGCGAGTGATAATCATGCATTGCTGGTAGGATATCCAGGGTTGAATCTGAGAGGTGTTTCTGGAGATGTGAGAGATCTAAAAGGAGAGCTTGATAAGCGTGGATTTGCGGACAATATGAGTGTTCTATTGAAGAAGCATGCAACTGCTAAAAATATATTAGCTATTTTGGAGCATATTAGGCTTAAGGTAACAAGTAACTCAACATTTATTTTCCATTTTTCTGGTCATGGATCTGGAGAGGGGCAAATTTGTGTTCGACCGGATTGGAGAGAAGGACATCTGTTGGAAGCAGAGAAAGTTTATAATATTTTAGAGCAATTTAGAGGCAAGGTTCTTCTGATTTTGGATGGGTGTTATACAGATATGTTTGTTGTCCCCAATATGCCTGGAAATGTTTCAGTAGTGGGACATGCCGGTAAAGCGTATGAGGGGCGTACGGTTTATATGCCTGGAGATGGTGATGAAACGAGTCAATCTAGTCCAACTAAGATTCCTTGGGGGTATTTGACAGGGGCTATTGTAAGAGCTTTGAGGGGTGATTCGCCTAATCCAACTAAGATTATTCGGGGGTATTTGACAAGGGCTATTGTAAAAGCTTTGAGGAGTGATCCGCATCGAGTTAGGATTCCAGATCTTGTAGATATAGTTAGGCGGGATCCAAAGATTCAAGCTAGACAAAGAGTGGTGCATAGGCCTGGGAGAGGTCGTTCAACAGTCGCTATTCAAAGTCAAAGACTCTAGATTTTTTCCAGAACTTTTATATCCCTCACAACTATCTGATCCGGCCTATCATAAGTGAAGGTTCGGGTTACTTTGTATCCGGCTTC
Source organism: uncultured Candidatus Peribacteria bacterium (assembly GCA_964499425.1). Lineage (GTDB taxonomy): Bacteria > Patescibacteriota > Gracilibacteria > UBA1369 > LOWO2-01-FULL-3 > JAQBYK01. The sequence goes on from CAZCLD010000053.1 coordinate 4,857, forward strand.
CTTGGCGATTTCTTGAAACCTGGGGAGGTGGATGATTTTTGGGCCGATTCTGAAAGCAGCGACACACATTGCGATATTGCATTTGGTGATTTTGCCGACTGCTCTTAGCCAGTTTAGATGAAGATTTGCTAATTCACGGAAGATGGTTTCTTGTTCGTGTTGATTTGGCGGTTTTTCTAGAGGCCTTCCTAGGAAGCCTTCGGTAACGATGGCATCGATTTCTTCTGGTATGTCTGATTTGATCAAGAAGCGGGAGTCTTTTTCAAATATGCGATAGCTTGTGTTTGTTTGGAATTGTTCCTGGGTCCAGTGCAGGTTTTTTAATGAATATTCAACCATGCGTGAGCTTATGTCTGAGCCTATGGCTCTTTTCCCCATTAGTAAGGCTTCCATGAGGACTGTGCCTGTCCCGCAAAAAGGGTCATAGATGGTCTTTGAAGGGCCAGCG
>CAZCLD010000053.1:5342-9323 GCA_964499425.1 uncultured Candidatus Peribacteria bacterium
TTATTTGTGCCAGCTTTGGTGGAGTCATACCCACTTTGGCGTCGCGCCCTGGTTTATCAAAATCCCGTTTGCTATAGGAATCGATGTTTTGGATTGTGATGGTACGACCGAGGTAAACTTTGTCGCCACCATTTATTGCGCAAATGTCTATGCCTTTCTCGACTACTCGGGCTTTGTAAATTGTTGATGGCTTAGGGCTTACTGGTCCCTTGTTTACGAATCGACAATTGAATCCCAAGGATTTAATGATTTTTTTAGAAAAATTTAATAACTCTTTGATATTAATGGCTTTACGGTCTTTGAAAGAGAGTACTGATATGGAGAAAGGGATTTTGCCGGAATGATTCTTGAAGAATCTTTTGAGTTTTTTCTCAATTGATGCAGGAATCTGTGCTTTTGGCACATGGTCGAAGATTTCAATGATCTTGATTGTACCTCCGAGACGATCTTGGAGTCCTTCTATGTCTTTGAGTTTGAAAATGGCGGTGTCGAGATTGCGCTGTACTAGATTTTTTTCTCCGAGCACGGCGATCAATTCTCCAAAACAAAGTTCTTTCTTTCTGCCTAATTCAAAAGCATATAAATTCATGTATTTATGTTATACGAATTGAGGAAATTATCAATCGAGCAGTGGTGGATGCTCTTGGTTTTGGTTTTGAGCATGTTGTTGAGCTTTTTATTTGGATACGTTGTTTTTCGGTATATGGAAGTAGAACTTTGCAAGAGTCCGATTGAGATTGCAAGAGATTCATACTAAATGCGATTGAGTTGTGAGGCTCTGGCCGCTAATCTTTCAGCACAATTTAACCAAACAAATTATGGCTATGTCATTAAATAGGGTTCAGCTTATTGGCAATTTGACGCGTGATCCTGAAATGAAACAAATTCCTGGAGGTCAAGTTGTGACTTCTTTTGGGGTTGCAACAAATTTAACTTGGAAAGATCAGAGTGGTGAGCAGCAGTCAAAAGCTGAGTTTCATAACATTGTGGCCTGGAGGAAGTTGGCAGAGATTTGTGGTCAGTATTTGAAGAAAGGTAGCAAGGTCTTTATTGAGGGGCGTCTCCAAACTCGTGATTGGGAAGGTGAGGATGGTGTGAAGAGGTATCGTACAGAGATCGTGGCAGACAATATGATTATGTTGGATAGGAAAGGGGATAGTTCTGGCGAAATGCCGAGGGAGGCTGCTGGGATTTCTGAGGAAGCTCCTTCTAAAGATGAAATGCCTGTACCAAAAGAAGCACCTGCGGCCAAGGGCGCGGATGATGTTAAGATTGATGACTTGCCTTTTTAGTATGTGCGACAGGAAGTATTCCTAATCGCGCAGTTGGATCGGTAAATAAAGTAAGAGGCGCCAGGCTAGTACACATGAAGGACCTATTGAAAGGTAATCGACAGAGGTGAGCTTGACGCCTCAACGTATTGCTCTTTTATGGAGCTTTGTTGGCGCACCGTTAGGTGACCCAAAGCATCTCAGTTAAAGAGCGGCTTGAGAATGAGACGCCAACTATAGTGTCTCAATTCAGGTGGTCCGTTTGTGGCGGACGCGCCTCCCTACCGTTCTTTGGTGATTTCTTTTAGAACGGAGATCACCGACCGTTCGCTTTTGTTTTTGTTTTTTTTGTTGTCCTCTCAATTTGACTTGATAGGAACGTTTTTGTTGAGTTTGTTTTTGTTTTGTCCTCACTAATTTGGTGCGAGGAAACTTTTTGGTGGTAGTAGTTGGCTACCATCGAAAAGTAAGGAGCGTGTAGTAGCGAGAAGCTAGGATTTCGTTACCACGCACCCCTTACTTTAGGATGACAGGAGGCAATTTTTCAAAGATCTTATATCTATCGAATTGAGTAATTATATCAGATATCTGGTACTTTTTCAATTCTCACTGTATAATCCTGGCGGTTTATCGGTTAGAGTATTATACCATATTTCTAGCGTCCTGCCAATATGACAGAAAATGAGTATTCAGGGAGATTGGTTTTGATTGTCGGACCTTCAGGATCGGGGAAAGGGACTGTTATTAAAGAGCTTCAAAAAAAATACTCTGGTTTTGTATTCCCGGTTTCTTATACAACTAGGGAACCACGAAAAGGGGAGAAGGATGGCGAAGTCTATCATTTCATTCCTCGCAAAAAGTTTGAGGCGATGATTGAGAATGATGAGTTTTTGGAGTATGCCATTGTTCATTCCAATAATTATTACGGTACTTCCAAGGAGCATATTTTGGAGCCTCTTAGAAAAGGAGCGGTTGTTGTGCGCGAGGTTGATATCCAGGGATTTCATTCGATAAAGGAATTAGTGCCTGACGAGAATCTGGTTTCTATTTTCATGGCTGTTCTTGATGAAGAAGATTTGAAGGGGCGGATTTTGAGGAGAGGTGAGCTGTCAGATGATGAGCTTAAACGTCGCATGGATAGCGCGAAAAAGGAGATTGCTCAGTCTGGTGACTGTGATTATCAGGTGGAAAACAAGTGGGGCAAGATTGAGGAGTGTGTTTCTTCTGTAGAAAAAATTATTCTTGCTGAGATTAAAAATTTGTACTAATTTGCTGATAACCTTTTTATTTTATAATTTCCTTTCCTATGATTATTGGAACATTGAAAGAGGTGAAGAACAACGAAAACCGTGTTGCTCTTACGCCTTATGGGGTGCGTGATTTAGTTGACGCTGGGATAGAAGTCATTGTGCAAGAAACCGCTGGTATTGGAAGCGGTTTTTCTGATAGTGAGTACAAAGAGTGTGGTGCCACCATAATGCGAAGTCCTGAGGATATCGTAAAGGCTTGTGATGTTTTGATGAAAGTTAAAGAACCATTGCCTAGAGAGTATAACTTGCTTGAACAATTTGAAGGAAAGACCCTTTTTACATACTTGCATCTTTCCGGTGTTGATAAGCGCCTGACAAAACTTCTTGCGAACAACAACATTACTGCCATTGCATATGAAACTGTTGAGGATGAAAAAGGGCAATTGCCGCTTTTGGCTCCAATGAGCGAGGTGGCAGGTGTTTTGGCTGTGCAATATGGTGCAGAGTATTTGCAAAAGAAACATGGAGGAAGAGGGATTTTGCTTGGTAAATTGACAGGGATCCCAAGTGCGCGTGTTGTGGTCGTTGGTGGGGGGTATGTTGGCGCAACGGCTGCTCGAACAGCTGCTGGTATGGGGGCGCGAGTTAAACTTTTCGACATTAATCCTGATCGTTGTGAAGAGTTGAATAAAGAAATGCTTGAATACTTAGGGCCTAATTTAGGAAAGAATTTTGAAGCTCTTGTGCCAAATGGTGAGAATTATGACCAGGCGATTGCGGAATGCAATTTGCTTGTTGGTGCTGTTTTGGTCGCGGGAACAAAGGCGCCAGTTGTTGTAAATGAAGAGCAGGTTAAGTCTATGAAGGATGGTTCTGTTTTGGTTGATGTCTCAATTGATCAAGGCGGATGTATTTGGGGTGCAAGATGCAGTAGTCATAGTGAGCCTGTTTACAAGATTTATAACAAACTGTACTGCTGTATTCCGAACATGCCTGGGCAAGTTAGTCGCCAATCGACAATTGCTTTGACTGCAGCCACTTTGCCTTATTTGAAAATGTTAGCGAAAGAGGGGATTGAAGAGGTTATCAAGAAATCTGTGACTGGAGATGGTCGCTTTGCTCGTGGTTTGAATTCTTATAAGGGCTATATCACTTATGAAGCTGTTGCAAAGGATTTGGGTATGATGGAAGGGTATAAGGATGTGAAAGAATTGGTTTGATTGCTTAACAATAGGGTTTTCCTGAAATTTGTACAAAATCTGTTTTCGCTGACCGCGACAGATTTTGCATAAATTTCTCCTCCGCTCTGGCGACTGTGCTAAGTCGCCTGCGCTACGGATCGGAAAACTCGCAATTACATTGGGGTGTCGCCAAGTGGTAAGGCAACGGGTTCTGGTCCCGTCATTCGGGGGTTCGAATCCCTCCACCCCAGCCAACAGGTATATTGCGATTTTTTCGCG
>CAZCLD010000054.1:0-5637 GCA_964499425.1 uncultured Candidatus Peribacteria bacterium
CAGAGCGCACTTTCCCCCCCCTCATCCCTTCTTTCACTCCAGCCTTAAATAGAATTGTCGGATTAGTGGTTACACCCCTGACAATACCCATTTTGTAGAACTTTTTGACCTCTTCAATGTTTCCAGTATCCAAAAATATTGCCATAGCATCCTCCTCGTAATTGTTAAAAGCTTTCCTTTTATTTCTTTGCTGTTGTTTCCCATTTATTGCCGCACTGCATGATTCGTGGATCAGAAACAATTAAATGCCAAATTACCCCCTGAAAAGATTCTGTATGCGGGGTAATGGTATCAGGATTTACCGGCGGAATGACAACACAGGCATCCGCAACCTGGGCCGTATATCCTCCATCCCGGCCAACTATTCCTAATATCCTGGCATTCTGATTTTTAGCATATTCCAGAGCATAAACGATATTAGTGCTAATATCCTTTTCCCTACTGCCACCACCTACTGAAAGCACTAACACTCCATCTTTACTACACAGATTACTTCCTTTAAGCCATTCACTAAAAACAGTGTGCCAACCTTCATCGTTAGTCCTTGCCGTTAACTCCGAAATATTATCCGCCGGAGTATAGGCTTCAAACCCAGCAATCTTTCTGAAATCATTCACAGCATGCGAACAATTTCCTGCACTGCCACCAACACCTATAAGGAAAAGACGTCCTTTCTCTTGTCGAATGGCTAGCAACAAATCAATCATCTTCTCAATATTAGATCTATCAATCTTGTCCAGAATAGCAACTGCCTCATTTAAATAATTATCTACATAAGACATAGTAATTCTCCTTATATACTATTTCTTTCTTAATAATACCCGGCCATAAGAACTCAGTAAACTGCTCTGCAAAAACTCCTGGAAATTCCTTTTTATTTGTTCATTTTTATTCTTCAGCATATATTCCACAAACCTGGGCAGTTTTACGGAAGTATCTTGCTGAAATGCCTTATTCACAATTGCCACATCAAGGATGCCTGGGGTACTGAATTCCAGACACTCAAAACCATGACGTATAAACAATGACTTCAATCCTTCTACGGAAAATACATTAAGCCGGTCCGGAGGATAAAGATTCTCTGCCTTAGCCCAAAGCGTCTGCAAATCAAAACCAGAAATTAATATTGCCGTTACAAAACATAGTCCGCCATTTCTTAACATATCACTTATCTTACCAAAGAAGCTCTCAACATCTGCGGTGCGGTCACCCACTTCAAAAACAGAAATAACATCAATCTCTCCTTTTAGGGCAATTTTTTGCAAAGGAGTATTAATTATTTCTAAACCAGCAGATTGCTTTTCCGGCATCAAAAAGGGATTAATCAGGGTTTTCTTCTGAAAGCTGCCTGTGGCCATTAATTCTTCAATGTAACCATACTGGTCAGTATTTATATCAACGATATGCTTTGCTTCCGGCAAATATTCCATTGTTGATTCCAGAATCCACTGAAACCTGGGTTTAATGATTTTTTCTTTTCTCTTCTTGCCCGTCATCCGTGAAAGTTTCTTTCGCCAAAATATCCTTGCCGGTGAATCCTTATAATAATAATCCAGGCAGACCTCACTGGGACGAGGAGAAACATAAAGCGTCCGGCAATCAGCACACTCCCGGTACTGCAGTCCAAACTTCTTAAATGAAGACTCTATCTTTACGCTTTGACAGCCGGGACAAGAACATTCCTTGAGATCTTTATCCTTTATCAGAAAAACACTTACATCTTTTTCAGCATTACGAAGATATTCCTGCAATAAATCAGAAGGCTTAAAATCAATTTCATTATATTCATCGGCAATAACAATGTTCTTCATTATCAATCTCCTTTGCTGATTTCGCATTACGATATGCCTTATCGATAATCTCCATCACTTTTAGGGCATCTTGAGAAGAACTGGTCGCAACCGGTATATCATCATCAATTGCCTTAACAAAATTATCCACTTCCAGCTCCCAGGATATATCCTTGTCAAAATAGGTAGTTTCCTCAGCCGGGTTTCCAAGCGCACTCACTTCATCTTCAAATTGCCGCTTAGCAACCGTAAGACGTTCACGGCCATAACTACCGGTCTTAGATAAAAATCCTTCAACCACCAGATAGCCATGTTCCATAATAATATCTATCTTGAAAGTATGCTTCCACAGGGTTGCTGATGAATGCAAAAAGGCCATTTGATTTTCCCGGTTCTGCAAAATCACATAAGCATTATCTTCCACTCCGAACTTCCAGAAAAAATCACTCGCGAATGATTTTACATATTCAAAATCACCACAAAAATAACGAAATAAATCCAACATATGAATTCCTTGATCTAACAATATGCCCCCGCCCGAAATATCTTTATCATTTCTCCAGGAGTTGGAAAAATTCACTCCTCCAGACTTCCCATAGACCCCTTTCACCCCGATAATTTTGCCAAACCGTCCGCTATCAACAATAATCTTAGCCTTAATAACACCAGGATGAAAACGATGATTAAATCCAAACATCAATTTTGCTTTACTATTCTCGGCTTCTTTTATATTTTTTATATCAGCCAGAGAACGGCCCGGAGGTTTCTCGCAAAATACATGCTTTCCCCTGTTCATACTTTCTATACATATTTGCGGGGAATAACTATTGGGTGTACAGACAAAGACAATATCAATATCTTCTTTTAAAAGATCGGCAAACGAGACAAAGGTACGGCAGTCGCTAATCGTCTTTAGCTTTTCTTGATCCGTTTCCACAATGCCCATCAACGCCAATCGCGGATTATTTTCTATTACCCGGCGGCGGATTTCCCCCATATAACCATAACCAACAATGCCGCTTTTATAGACTTTTTTCACGATAAATTATTCCTCTCTTACAATCAATTAACAAATTTCTGCAGACCATTTTCTGTTACTGGATAAAAATAATTTCTCAGGTATTGCCTAGCCTTTTGCTGTTGCAGACAGAATTCTTCATCACTCAAGGCATAAATGCTATCAATGATATCAAGCAATCTGTCTTTTTCCGTCACCGTCCACTTTAGGGCTGTATTCTCAAATAATGGATCATAACTCAGCACAGTGCCCGAGTCAAAATGGATCACAGGCTTCCCCATCATCGATGCCTCCAGGGCCACAGAACTTCCCCAATAGATAACTATATCAGCTGATTCCACATCATCTTTAACAGATAAATTTTTTGATAAAGAAACATTGGCCATATTATCTATATCGTATTTGACATCTCTCTGAAGATTGCGAAAGGGCAGTACCGGATGATCCCTAATCACTATTTCAAGATCCTTCACATTTTCACATTCTTGCAGCACATAATTAACTAATTTGTAAACTTTCTGCACGCCTTCCAGGCCGAGCAAAATCTTCCTTTTCTTTGCCCGGGGACCAACGGGAAGACTTTCCAGATACTCAAACCGCAGGGCACAGGCTTCTTCAACCGGAATATTCTTATAGAAACCATAACGTTCAATAATCTTTTTGGGAATAGCTCCAACCGTAAGAATTCTATCCGGCAGCGGTGCAATATCCGCATCATGCTCACTTAAAAACATGTTTGCCGAAGCCTGCGGCACCACTGTATGCTGATACCCGATAATTCTTGTGGCTGGCGAATATTTTTTCAAGGCAGACAAACACATTTTCTCCCATGGGTTATTCTCATATGTATGGACAAAAGTGTTAATGTTAATTAACTGGCAAAGTCTTTTAATATACAAATAATGATCATATTGATAATAGATACTCCCATCCCGATAATCATCTGCAAGTTCCGTAATAACCAGGTCAGAGACATCACCGCCAAGAAAATAAACACCTTTCTTAAGTTTCAGTCTTTTTCTCAGGCAGCAAAACGCTATTTTCATAATGTCAAAATACGACAGTAAATATTCTTGCGGGATGATGATATAATTACTGCCTTTACTAATTAACTTCACAATTTTCGCATAATTGTTAACCACATTCCCCAGGATAATCACATTTTTACCTTGCTTAATTAGATATTTCGGCAGCTGCTTAAAAAAATCATCCTGATAATTTCCCTCTAAATCGAAACATCTCTTATAGATGAATGTCTTGATTACATAATAACTGCTGCCTGCACTTAACCTTGCCTGCAGGCATTTACGCAAATAGCGCTTAGCAATATATTTACGCTTGCAGAAGTTTGCGATGATGATTATCTTCCTCAGCAACGATGTAAGACCGATATATAACTTACTGCATACCTCTCCCAGTATACTGCGCAAAAGAATATATTCCCTGTTTTCATTCTTCAGCATCTTTATCAATGCCTGACAGATAGACACATCCGGATTAATGATTAGTATATTACTATCTTTTTGCTCTTTCATAACATTAACTATATAATTAAATACTTGCAGTTTTTCCAATAATCCAGATTCAAATCTATTCTTTGAAGAAGTAAAGGTCATCCACCAATCCCGGGAATTAAATTGCACCCCCAGACGACCGACAAATTCGACATATGATTCACAAAATGCCTCTTTCTGTGATTTTGAATAATCCTTTTTCCTGATTTCTGTGAATCTCTCTTCCTTAAGCACATTGGGCAATTTTTCATTTTCATTTCCCGCGATCAGATAACAATAATGATCATGTGATTGCGCCAAATAACGCTTTAATTTATTGTTATTAACAGATATTAGAATCTTTGCCATTATTCCTCTTTCAGTTAATCCTTTCGCCAATAAATTCAAAATATTGCGAGGAAAATAAATCCTTCTCACTAAAAAACATCAACACCTTCTTATAAATATAAGGGGGAATCGGCCAAACACCAAAATGGATCTTCTTAAAGTCATTTAAGGGATAATCCATAATCGTCAAATCATTATCATATGTTGGATAGGACTGAATCCTGTTAACCATAAAGCAATATTTCACACTAAGGAAAGGCTCTGCTTTCAGATAATAATCAAACCAGTTCCTGTTCATCTCTCCTAATGAAGCAAAATTAGTAATTAAATCTATGCTGCCAGGCGCTAATTTGTTGTAATAAAAATAAGGCACTAAAATAAAATCGTATTCATTGATAGTGTTTCTATCTATCTTATCCATATCGGACAGTTCTTTAAACCCGGCAATCTTCACTCCAGCAAAATTCATCTCCAAGAAATAACGGGCCAAAACCAGCTGTTCCGGGAAATCAAGCAACAGGCAGTGACTCTGGGGGAACTCTTTTTTTAATAAATTGGAGAATATCCCATAGCTTGAACCAATATCCAAAGCCGTAAAATCATCCGGGAGTTCCTCTAAATTATGTTTCCTAAATAGCCCCAAATAACTAATATGCTTTAGCCAGCGCTGATTAAACACAGCACCCTTGTAGCTAAAACAATGCGGATTACCGACAGAACTTATGGGATACTTTTTCAACAGATAGTCATATCCTCTTTCGGCAATAACTGCATAATATTCTTTTAAGAGTTTTATGTCCCCGCGCCTGACACCGCTCAATATGTTCTTCGGATTATATAATGATGGATTATATGTCGGGGCATCGGGTATAAAAATAGTCTCTCTTCTGAAATTTCTCAGCGCATCCGCCTTCAGTGAAAGATCGTCATTAATAAAACGCTTTGGTTCAGCGGAAACCAGAAATCTCCATTTCTTATCTAAATCCTC
>CAZCLD010000054.1:5647-5956 GCA_964499425.1 uncultured Candidatus Peribacteria bacterium
TAGACTTACGGCACAGACTATTCATTAGTTTCAGATCTTGTTCGATTCTTTCAATTACTGCTTGCTCCTTCATCTATTTATCCTCCTGATCTTTTTTCAAATAAACAGAATCATTTTACTGCCACTATTCCGCAAAAGTTATACCACTTATAAAAAACATCGAGATAGGCAAAGCCGTTCCTGATCAATAACTGCTTGTTTTCATCCAGCCTGTAAGGAATAAGGACATTTTCCAGCGCTTCTCTTTTCTGAGAGATCTCCATCTCTGAATAGCCTTTTCGTTTTTTCATATCATAGTACAATTTAATG
>CAZCLD010000054.1:5966-9095 GCA_964499425.1 uncultured Candidatus Peribacteria bacterium
AACATCCGGTTAAAAGTAGAATCATTGCCCAAAACTTTCTCAATAACAATCAAACACCCTTTATCAACAAGATTATCATGAATATTTTTAATCAGAACATCCCGATAAAGGGGCCGGACAAATTGCAGCGTCAAATTCAGCACGACCACAGAGGCATTCTTTATGCTAACCGGCTGATTTAAATCGCCACAAACAAGCTCAAAATCTTCTATTAAACCATTCCTCTTAAACCTTTCCGCACATTTATCAAGCATTGCCTGTGAATAATCGACTCCAACGAATTTTACATTCTTATTTACACTATCATGCAGGGTAGAAAGAGTTAGTCCCGTTGAGCATCCTAAATCATAGATATTCGTCCCCTCCTGAGCGAATTCAGCTGTAATCTCTCCTATCATCCGTTGTAACTCATGATATAGGGGCACACTTCGCTCAAGCATATCATCAAAAACCGCGGCAGTATCTTTGCCGAAATTAAAATCAGTCAAATTCTCTTTTTTGTCAGCAAAAATATTATCTGTCTGCATTCTTACCTCCTCTAAGTTCAATTTACGCCTTAATTAAAAGAGTCCTGAACCTGCTTAATCCTTTTCCATCTAAATAATCTTCCACCTTACCCAATATTTCTTTTTGTAAATATTCTTCATATTGATCGTCACTTATATTATACAGCAAACTATGGATTGAGGATTTTAACTCTGTATAACCATGCGCAACCAGGCGTGGTATTTGGTCATAATAATATCCCCGGAATCTTTCATCTGGATCATAGAATATAGCCTTCTTCTTTGCTCCCAGTGCCTCAAGAGTGGAAGATGTAAATGCACAGGCGACGACTAAATCACTCATCTTAATTATGGCTGTAGGATCGGCATCATATCCGGCGACAAAACACCGCGGATGATCTCTAAGCCCCTCCAGCACCTGCGAGTACTCCTTCCTCGATGGAGAACACAATATAGATCCTCTATCAGAATATTTACTTTCTGCTCTCTTTTCCTTGATAACTATAAAGAGATTTTGTTCTTCCTCTACAAGCCTCATAATATCACGGTAGAATTTTATCCCATAAACAAGAGGCATCTCTGAACTTATTCCATCAAAATAAGTAGTGTCAAAAAAAGATACAACCTTTGAATCTTCTTTGATTTCCTTCTTGTTTACGCCATTTTCCCCTAAATAAAAGTCCAGACCCTTTCCTTTATCACCATTAACAATGAATTCAGACCAAAGACAGCCAACATTAAAATATTTTTTTATTTTCTGAGGATGATGTTTTTGGTCCTCAATCCCCGGTTTATTCCAAACAATATAGTAATCATATAACAAAAAAGAAGACAATAATTCTCTTCTTTTTACAATATCAATATCTTTGTTAGTTAAAACGTAAACAAAGGACCCTGAATGCGCATAATACCAGGTTTTGCAGCCTATTCGGCGCAGCAAGGAATTCCGCCCTATATGATTTACCCCTTCATCGCTGAATGTAACATAATGATCAAAATTCATACTGCTTAAAATGATCTTCCATTTTAAATAAGCATTTAATAAAATATTACTGCAAGCTTGAGTACAATCATTTTCAAATATTGATAAGATGAGGTTTCCAGATACATACTTGAATACAGTTTTCAAAATAACAATACCCCTCTTGCTCAGGCCAAAAGCTGGCAACATAAATAGACTTTTAGTACTACAATTTACTATACTATAGCCAGCTTTTTTCAATTTGCGTAAATGCGCTTTATCAACCGATGACAGCCACAAGAATAGTGTATTGTCCTTATTTATATCATTATGATCCAGGATGAAATCAAAAGAACGATCTTCTTTAAATTTAAACTGAAAATACGGCCGAGTAATAGGCACAGCATACCTGTACTTACAAACATTTTTTTTGTGCGCCGGCACTAAACACTTCAACATGATCATGGCCAGCCCGCAGAAGCTGACACAGGAAAAACTTATCCAAGAATATGCTTTGCTGATACATCCATCCATTCGAGCGATCCATCTTATCCACAAAGGAATAGAGACCTTCTCTAATTCATAGCTGAATGCCTTGCATTGTTCCACGATCTTTAAACTTTCCAAATATCTGTCAGGAATAAAAATTATCTTTTCTGAATTTTTTAATTTCCCTTTCTCTTTTTCCAAAAATATCTGGACAGCATAAAAAACTGACAATTTTTGTGCTAACATCTTCCGATATGCTAATGATATATCTTCATCATCATAAATCCTTATCATGGAGCTTATAAGCTTAGATCGATTAGCCGTGAAACAATAAGCCTTTTCAATATTATCCAACGCTAAACTATCACCGCCAACAATATTATATGAAATCTTATGCACTTTTTTGTTATCAACTAAATACCTTAACCAACACTTTTTCTTTACAATAAAATTAAAATTAAATATATATATATTAAACCTTCGCCAAAGGTAAAATATAATTAAAGGGTAATGATAAAACTTCGCATTTTCAAAATAAACATCATTCATCTCACCATCCTGGTTTCAATATGCTGAATTTTCGCCGGTACACCAACCACTGCTACCTCAGGAGGAACATCCTTTGTGACCACAGATCCGGCACCAATTAAAACGTTTGCTCCAATATTCTTTCCTTGAATAATGACAGAACCTGTTCCTATATGACATCCCTTATCTATCTTCACCCCCCCGGATATCGTTACCCCCGGGGCAATGTGAACATGTGCTCCAATCCTACAATCATGGTCAACAGAGGATAGAGTATTAACAATCACATTTTCAGCAAGTGAAACACCGGTATTAACAACAACACCGGCCATAATCTGCACCCCTTCGGCAAGTCTAGCGCGAGCGGAAATCACTGCCTGGGGATGGATCGCTGAAAAAAACCGATATCCCAGGTTTCTAAACTTATCATATACCTGCTGACGTAAAACCGGGCGAGCAATTGAGCCTATTCCGTTTAGCAACAAGATATGCTCCGCCGCATAATCCTTAATAGCACTATCGTCACCCAGGTATTTAACCCCTTTAAACTCCGTTTCTTCCAAATCGGTAAATCCCAATATAGAAACCTCCTTAGAAATATCTAAAATATCCTTAAGAACACGTGCATGCCCACCACTGCCTATT
>CAZCLD010000055.1:0-8993 GCA_964499425.1 uncultured Candidatus Peribacteria bacterium
AGAAGGTCCCAAGGGTTTGGCTGTTCGCCAATTAAAAGGGTACGCGAGCTGGGTTCAGAACGTCGTGAGACAGTTCGGTCCTTATCTTCTATGATCGTAGGATTTTTGAGGGAAGTTGCTCCTAGTACGAGAGGACCGGAGTGAACGAACCTCTAGTGTATCTGTTGTCGCGTCAGCGGCATTGCAGAGTAGCTATGTTCGGAGGGATAACCGCTGAAAGCATCTAAGTGGGAAGCCCTGCCCAAGATTAAAGATCCCTATAACCTCCCGGAAGATTACCGGGTTGATAGGTCACAGATGTACGCACGGTGACGTGTTTAGTCGAGTGATACTAATAGGTAATTGAACTTATTTTTGATTTATATAAGTGGAGAATCTTTTATTTCGACTAGTATTTGATGGAAAAAATATAATTAAAAGCCATTATCTTGGTAACTACAGAGGTAGGGGTACACCTGTTCCCATCCCGAACACAGTAGTTAAGCCTACCATCGCCGATGTTACTGCGGCTTGACCGTGGAAAAGTAGGTCGTTGCCAAGATAGTGGTTTTTATTATGAAAACTTTCAGGCAGTTTTTTGGAGGGTTTCCTCTTCTATTGCCGGAGTTTCCGCTGCTCCCTCAGTGGGTTGTTCTTCTGTGGGCTTTTCTTCAGTTGCTGTTTCTGCAGGTGCTTCTTCTTTCGCAGGTGCTTCTTCTTTCGCAGGTGCTTCTTCTTTCGCAGGTGCTTCCTCAGCTGTATCTTCTTCTATCTTTGATTTAGGATTTAGTTTTTTGGCCGCAGCTTTTTGAGCTGTTTCTTCTCTTTCCATTTTTTCCTCATCTGTTTCTATCGCAATTTTGTCGACTTCCTTAAGCTTTTGGCTCTGAGAGCTTTCGGGATTGTAGCAATTGTAGAATAATTCGATTATTTCCAGTGTTTCTAACTGGTTTACTTTTAATCCGCAATTTTCAAGACCACCTTTTACAACCGTAAGTCTTTGGTCCAATCCTCTTTTTAGATTCCCAAATTGTGAACGACGGGTTTTTATGTCTGCATAGCTATCTTTTGGTGCAAGTCGTTGAAAGAATGATTGAAATTTGCCCGGTCCTTCTTTTGTTCCTCCTGGATCATAAGGAACGATTACGTAGAACTCTTTTTCCATTATGTCGGCGTATTCTACCAATCTTTTTATATACTGGGCGTATTCGTAAGTCTGCACTTGTAGTAGCTTGTTTTCCTGTTTATCACCCAAAAGTTGGACTTGTTCGATGTAATCGTCGATATCTAGTTTTTTTGATCGAATCAAAATCTGGATTGGGAACTCGAGGGAATTGATAAATCCCTGGTATGAAAAGATAATTGAATTTTGTTCTTCTTCTGATTTTAGATTGAAATTAATGCTTGTAGTCTTAAGTATTGCCCTTATCCCTCCGTTTTTGAGGACGACCAAATTATCGCGAATTTCAGCGATTCTTAAGTGAGTTTGTGTGCTCTGTGCTGAGTTACTCCTTTCTTTTTTTCCTGGAGCTACTGTTTCTTTTTTTGCCATTATTTTTCTTGATTAATTGAGTTTGTAACTGTTCCATCTTTGCCGTGACTATCTAGAACTTTTGTTAGGTCGTGGATGTTTTTTGTCTCCTTCTTCTCAACTTTAACCTCCTTCTTCTTTTTCTTTGCTGGTTGTTCGAGGGGAGAGACAAATGGGTATCCACTCCCTTGTATCCAGTGTCTTTTTTTCGCAAGTAAGTGATATTCGATGAAGTGCATTAGAAATTCCCAGAACGGTAGACCGTGGATTTTGAGGAATGCTACTGCAAGCGTAATGACACTAACTACTGCAACTGGTGGTAGCCAAATTTCTATGAAAAATTTTGTAGAAAGCGTCACGTAGATTGCGTATGCAATTCCGCCACCTACTCCCAGTATCCCCATTTGTTTCAGTGTTAGGGGACCTATGATGGTGTCTTCTCGTTGCACGTCTTGTGGGACTTTAAACTGCATATATTTTTAGTTTTATCCTGATATTTTAGCACAAACTGGCTGTTTTTTCAATCCTCTATCTGCTAATATGGCTCAGCTTGTCCATTTGATGATTGTGCTCTAACTATTATGAAACAGGAAAATACTCGAAATTTTTGCATCATTGCCCATATTGATCATGGAAAATCGACTTTGGCTGATAGATTCTTAGAAATCACTAGCACGGTTGAAAAGCGTGATATGAAACGTGGTCAAATGCTTGATACCATGGATCTTGAGCAAGAAAGGGGAATTACTATCAAATTGCAGCCAGTTCGGATGGAATGGGAGTATGAAGGCGAAAAATATGTATTGAATTTGATTGATACTCCAGGGCATGTGGACTTCTCTTATGAAGTCTCTAGGAGTTTGGCTGCATGAGAGGGCGCGATTTTGGTTGTTGATGCAACACAGGGTATTGAGGCGCAAACTTTGGCTAATTGCTATATGGCTGTAGATCATGATCTGGAGATTATTGCGGTTTTGAACAAAATTGATTTAGATTCGGCTGATGTAGATGGACGTAGTGTGGAAATTGAGAAGGCATTGGGGATTGATCGCAAAGAGATTATTGCTGTTTCTGCGAAGGATGGCACGAATGTCCAAAAGGTCCTTGAGGCAGTGATTGAGAAGATTTCTCCTCCGAAGAAATCCAATGCTGATGATGAGCTTAAGGCTTTGATTTTCGATTCTGTATACGATTCTTATAAAGGCGTTGTGGCTTACGTAAGACTTGAATCCGGGTCTGTCAAAAAGGGTGATAAAGTCTATTTGTTGAACACTAAAAAGCAAATTGAGGTGCTTGAAGTTGGCTATTTTAAGCCAAAATATAAGGCGGCGAAAGAGCTGAGTCCTGGTGAGGTGGGTTATATTGTGACTGGTCTCAAAAGTGTTCGTGAGGCGCGAGTGGGGGATACAATTTGGAAAGCTGGGGATAGCGGAACTGATATGGAGAATGCAGAGGCATTAGCTGGTTATAATGAGGTAAGGCCCTTTGTTTTTGCGGGAGTGTTTTGTACTGATGCTGATGATTATCCACTTCTTCGTGATGCCTTGGAGAAACTGCAAATCAATGATAGTGCACTTTCTTATGAGCCTGAGCAGTCGGGAGCTTTGGGCTACGGTTTTAGATGTGGGTTTTTGGGCTTGCTTCACATGGAGATTGTTCAGGAGCGTCTTGAGCGTGAGTATGATCTAGATTTG
The DNA here is from genome assembly GCA_964499425.1 of uncultured Candidatus Peribacteria bacterium. Taxonomy (GTDB): domain Bacteria; phylum Patescibacteriota; class Gracilibacteria; order UBA1369; family LOWO2-01-FULL-3; genus JAQBYK01. The sequence continues at coordinate 3,205 of CAZCLD010000055.1, forward strand.
ATCGTGACAGCACCGTCTGTATCTTACATTGTAGTGGGAAGTGAAGGTGAGAAGGTGATCTCGAGTCCTGCTGAGTTGCCGGAGCCCTCTAAGGTTGATGCAATCAAAGAGCCTTGGGTGAAAATCGAAATTCTGGTTCCCAAGGATTATGTTGGTGCTGTGATGAAACTCTGCACTGAAAAACGAGGGTTGAACAAAAACATGCAGTATTTAGACGACAAAAGAGTATTACTTACTTTTGAAATTCCCTTGGCTTCGATTGTGGTTGATTTTTATGACCATCTAAAAAGTATTAGTAGTGGTTATGCTTCAATGAATTATGAATATTTGGACTACCGAGTGGATGATCTTGTTAAGCTGGACATTTTGATTGCTGGTGAAAAGGTGGATGCGCTGTCTTTGATTGTGCACAAGAAAGATTCATTTTATGTTGGGAGCTCGATGACGAAAAAGCTTAAGAAGCTTATTCCTAAGCATCAATTTGCCGTGCCGATCCAGGCTGCAATTGGAGCAAAAGTGATTGCGAGAGAGACTATTCCTGCTTATAGAAAAGATGTTACGGCTGGTTTGTATGGTGGAGATGTTTCCAGGAAAAAGAAAGTCTTGGCAAAGCAAAAAAGAGGGAAGAAAAGGATGAAGATGATGGGAAAAGTGGAGTTGCCACAGGAGGCTTTCTTAGCTGTATTGAAGAAGGATTAGTAGTATAAGATCTAGTTCTCCCAATCATCTTCATCCAATGTCCCACGAGCTTCACTTTCTGTTCTTGCTCTTTGTTCTTCAATTAGTCTCATTCTTTCGATTGCCCCGGCTCTGAGTCTAAATACATTTTGGTGAGGTAATATTCTTTCAATTAAGCCTAGTTCTAATAGGGTCAAGATAGTATTTATGCCGAAGGATCTTTCTACCTCATACCCTAGTGTTGGGGGAGTAACCGGTTTTCCGTATCGAGCTTTAATGTCACTTAAATTGAAAATGTTTTCATACCCGAAATCTTCTGACAGTAATTCGAAAAGATCGAGAGCTCTAGAAATCCTTCTATTCTCCATAACCTCTGTGTAGTTGAAATTTGGCTCTATTGTCCAACCTGTTGGTGTGCTCTTCTTTTGTATACCCATATAATATTTTAGTGATACTTATGCTACAATGCTTGACGCATCTTGTCAACCTCCTTTTTCCCAATTTTCTTATCCTTAAGGAGGATTAGCAACTTTTATGAAGGGGCTATATATGGTATAATGTAGGGACTAAATTATCCTATGTTAAAATTCTTAAAGTGGTTTTTTGGACTGTTTTCTCCTTATGTTGATCCTTTTGAAAGAAAGGTCGATAAGTTCTTTAAGCATATAAAATCCACTGATAGTTTGGCGAGCATTAAGGACGAATTGCTTGCTTTGATGCAGGAAAACTTGATTGTTACGAATGTTTGGATGGAGAAGAAATTTAAAGGATATAAGTACTTAAGTAAAAGTGCTCGTCGCAAGATGTATCTGGATGTAGGAAAGATTCTAGCGAAATTTGAGGAACACTCTGCTGTGCACAAGCACACAGATATGGAGATCAAGAAGAGGCTTGAGGATAAGGGTATGCATTTTCCAAATGGAGATGAGGATAAAATCAGGTATATTGCCAGCATTATGTCGTTTTTGAGACCTGGACAGTATTATCACTACATAAAAACGGCTAGTTTTGGCAAATTATTACGAGATCCTGCACATGCAAGGCTAGAGGGCGATTGTAACCAAATTGTAACCCTATATATCTATCTTTTTTCTGTGAAATTCCCATTAGAGGAATTGAGGATTAAGCTTCTACCTGAGCATGTATGTTTGCACTTCCGAGGCATTGATATTGAGGCTACGAATGGGACTTTCAAAAAGTACAAGGATGATAAACAGATTTTGCCGGTTACAGAAATAATCTCGACAAACCTTCTTGATTTGACTGACTTTAGGGAGAAAGTCCAGAAGATTTCTCCTCGAGTGATAGTGAAAAGTTCTCAATTGGCCTATGCAATCAGCAGCCTTAAGTCTCTGGTGGCGAAAAACTTACAAGTTGCTTACCATAATTTAGCTGTTGATGCTATTGGTGCTAGAGATTTTGAGACTGCGATTTTTTATGCTGATAAGAGTGGCGAAAGTGAATTGATTCATAATGCATATCAAAATGCGGCAATATATTATATGAAGCAGAATAGTTTCAAGAAAGCGCGTCATTATGCGGATAAAAGCGGTGAGACTGATTTGGCGAAAACAATTCGTTATAATGAAGGGGTTCATTATTATAAGAAGGACAATTTAAGTAAGGCGCTTACTATTTTTAGCAGTTTGGGGAATGAGGATATGAAAAAGGCGTGCTATCAAAAACAGTATAATAAGCTGGTTAAAAAACTTTCTGGTGTTAAAACTATGGCTGATGTTAAACGTCATAGAAATACCTATAATAAAATGCTCCGTCTTGCTCAAAAAATGGGGGACAGTACTCTTGAGCGGAGTGTCAGGGACACTTTGAATAAGCTATGATCTATGGTATAATACAGGGATATTTTTGAACCCTTATACCTTAAATGATCAAGACTATTGTCAGAATATTCTACGCTGTATTTGTGCTCGTATTTGTTTGGATTTCGGGTCAGCTTTTCTTTGAGCAAACTGCGGACAATCTGCTTGCTTCTGCAAAAGCTCTAGTTTTGCCTGAAAAGGATGTTTTGGTGCAGCAGGTAGAGGATCTTAAGGTGATTTTCCCGAATGATGCGATTAGTTTGGAGCCAACGATTAATGATCCTGTTACACGACAAAGGTTAAACCATATTTATGAGCCCTTGGTCGCACCAGATCGCGATTTAAATATGCGTCCAGCTTTGGCAGTATCCTGGGGGTTGATTGATGCTCATACTTGGGAATTTAAACTTCGTCCTGATGTGAAATTTCACGATGGTTCAGAGTTTGATGTTATGGATGTAGTAGGTAGCTTGCAGAGGGCTCAAGCCTATAGCACATCACAGGTCGCAGGGGTTTTGAGCTCAATAAAGGGGCTCGAAGTGATAGATGATCTTACAATAAGAATTAAGACTCATGAACCAGATCCACTTTTATTGCAGAGATTATCTATGGTTTTGATCATTCCTTCAGAGCTGCAGGATGAGGAAGATTTTCCCCCTACGGGGACAGGTTCTTATCTTATTTCTTCCTGGGAACCTGGAAATACTATGATAATCAAGAAATTTGATGGTTACTGGGGACCTAAGGCAAAGTTTGAGAGTGTTGAGCTGATAACAAAGGTAGATAAATCTGAGAGAGTTAATCTGTTTTTTGGTGGAGGTGCGGATTTGCTGACTTTTGTGCCATATGATGCAGTCCCTTATGTAGAAGAAGCTGGGTTTGAGATTTCTAGTATTCCAAGTCTTGAAGTACAATTTCTCATCTTCAATATGGACTCAGAATATCTAAGTAATTTAGAGAGTCGTAGGGCTATATCCTTGGCGATTGACCAGGAGGCGATCGTGGAGGCTGTTGGAGGTTTTGCAAGGCCTGTAAACCAATTTGTGAGCAATGGTGTCTTCGGATTTAATCCGGATCTTGATCGCCATGAGTATGATCTTGAAAAGGCTCAAATTATGGCTGAGAGAGCTAGTTTGGATGACAAAACGTTGAAATTCCATCTTTCTATGGGTCTAGATGTTTTGGGAGAGCATGTGCGCACACAGCTCTCTAAAATTGGAGTTAATGTGATTGTTTCATATCTTGAACCGTTAAAACTTGTAGAGAGCATGGAAGATGGAGATGCTGATTTTTATTTCTTTGGTTTTAAATCGGATTTGGGTGATGCAGCAGATTTCTTGGATGTAGTAGTTCATAGCGAGGGATCCTTTAACATTGGGAATTATGACAACCCTAAAGTTGATAAAATGATTGATGAAAGTCTGGTGGAGATGGATTTCGGTCTTCGTCTTGAGAACTTAAAAGAGTCGATGAGGATAATTATGGAAGAAGATGTTATTGGGGTGCCGCTTCTTGAATATGAAACATTGTTTAGTCCATCTGATATGGTTGAGATCCAACCTAGAATTGATGGCTTTGTATATTTTGATGAATTAAGCGCAAAATGATCTTAAATATCCGCAACAAGTTGATTCTCGCAATTTCTATCTTAATGATTGTACTTTTTTCATTGACTGCATTCTTGTTTATCAATGAAAAGAAGCAAGAAATGGCTGATGACATTTATGTGAATACCCTGGCTTTTTCCAGGCTTACGGCACCTACTGTTGCACATTTTTACGATCTTTATTTGGCTCAGAATAGCTTTGTTTATTTTAATCGAGAGATTTCTTCTTTATTTGACCAAAATGATGATGTTGATCGAATTATAGTTGTTAGTTATGGAGGAGAGATTGTTTATGACTCTGATGCTGATACCGACAAAAAGTATGAGGGTGAAATCAGAATGGTTGAGGAACAAGAGCTACTTGATTCTATTCAGGCCGAAAATGTTTCATTGAAAACACTTGATGGAGATACTGCCTTTCTCAAGTTTGATGTTGATGGGAATGTTTCGGTTGTGGATAAGAATGAAAAATCGGTCCTGACAGAAGTTGCCGGTGCTTTGCTTGATTATTTTGTGGTTCCTGCCAGCGAAAAGTATTCAGTGATTTATAGTTTGGATTACCATAATATGCATGAGCGTGTTGCGATTATGCAGCGTAGAATCATCTATCTAGGGCTTTTTGGTATTATGCTTGGAATGATTCTGTCTTTTGTGATGGCGTCTCAAGTTACTAAACCAGTTGCCAAGTTGGTGGCGGGAGTGGGGGAGATAGCCAAGGGTAATTTTGATACTAGGGTGGATATTAAGACTCATGATGAGCTTAGCTTTTTGGGGCAAGCTTTTAATAAAATGGCCGTGGACTTAAAAGCTAGTGTTGAGGCTAAATTGTATCAAGAGCGTGTAGTTCGTGAGCTTGAATTAGCTACTCAAATCCAAAAGCAGTTGATTCCAAAGGAAATTCCTCAAATAGCAGGGATAGATGTTGCTGCGGGGATTATCCCGGCGGGTGAAATTGGTGGAGATATCTATGATTTCTTGCCTGTTGATGAGAATAGACTAATGATGTATTTGGGTGATGTGACTGGGCATGGTGTGCCTGCTGGAATAGTCAGTTCCATTGCGAATTCACTTTTTTATGGCTATCGAACTAGTAATGATTTAAAGAGTATGATGGTTGGGGTTAATTCGGTTTTGAAGGCGAAAACGATGCCGACTATGTTTATGACTCTGTGTTTGATGGATTGGAATGTTGAGACTCAAAAGTTCATGTATACGAGTGCTGGGCATGAGCAAATTGTGCACTATAGAGCGAAAACTGACGATGTTGTTTTGGAGCCTGCTGCTGGTATTGCGCTGGGGATGTTGCCTGACTTCACACAGCATGTGAATCTTATTGAGGTTGATTTCCAGGTTGGTGATTACTTGGTAGTTTATAGTGATGGTATCCCTGAGGCGTGGAAGAATGATACAGAGTGCTATGGGATGGAGCGATTTCAGGAGAAAGCAAAAACTTTTGGTAAATTAGAAAAAGCTGAGCATATTAAAGATGCAATTTTGAAGGATGTTCTGGACTTTCAAGGAGACCATGAACAGATGGATGATATTACTCTGCTTGTGATTAAAAAGGTCTAATTTATCCCTGGTACCGGGAATTTCAGACACATTTCTTTCACCTCTTCTTTGACTTGAGCATGAATTTTTTTGTTGTCGATGTTTGAAATGATTCGGTCGATCCAGTCTGCAAT
>CAZCLD010000056.1:0-8873 GCA_964499425.1 uncultured Candidatus Peribacteria bacterium
AAAAGATGAAGTGCTAAACAAAAAGGTCGCAACTAAAAGAGCTGCTAGAAATTTTTTCTTACTCATAATAACAATTTAATTGATAGGTTCTATAAAACTGCTTAAAAGCTTAATCGTTACAAAAATAAATGACAACAGTTTAGAATTGACTTAGGAAAGCTTTTTCTATAAATTATAATCCCACAATATGAGGGTTTTGTAAACTGACCATTTAGTCCCATTTACATGAAAACAGCTAACCACAAAAGGCCATCATCTAGCATACTGGAGGTTAAAAATCTTCACGTTAAAGTCGACAACAAAGAGATTCTCAAAGGACTCTCTCTAACCATCAAGTCTGGAGAAATCCATGCTGTAATGGGACCAAACGGCTCCGGAAAAAGCACTCTCTGCAAAGCACTAATGGGGCATCCCAAATACGTACGTACACAAGGCACCGCGACACTTGACGGACAAGACATTTTTGCCCTTGAACCAAACGAAAGGGCCAATCTGGGGCTTTTCTTGGGATTCCAGCACCCACTTGAAATCGCTGGTGTAACCCTCGGAAATTTTCTGAGACTAGCCAAGAACGCACAGATCAAAGCCCACGACAGAGAGAGCCAAACTGTTGGACCCGTAGAATTCATGGACACAATGAAAGAAAACCTTGATCTACTCAAAATGGATCACAAATTCATAGGTCGCTGCGTAAACGAAGGCTTTTCCGGCGGAGAAAGAAAACGAACAGAAGTAGCACAAATGGCCGTACTTAAGCCAAGAATCTCGTTACTTGATGAAATAGACTCCGGTCTCGACATCGATGCTCTCAAGGTCGTCGCTAAAGGGATAAAAGAAACATTTAAGAACACACATTCAGGAATACTACTTGTTACTCACTATCAAAGAATTCTCGACTATATCGAGCCAAACTACGTACACGTAATTTCAAACGGCAAAATCGCACAATCAGGTGGCCCAGAGCTAGCACACAAGCTTGAGAAACAAGGGTACGAGGAATATGCGCAAAAAAGACAAACTCAAGCACTACACTGAATATCACCAACGTCTTATGGCTGTCCCAACTCAAACCAAAGATCTAATCTCAAGCACCCTTGATCAATACAAGTTTGGTTTCAAGACCAACAATAAAGCCGTATTCAAAGCAGAAAAAGGCCTAAGCGAAAAGCTAGTACGCGAAATCTCTAAACGCAAAAACGAACCAGGGTGGATGCTAAACCTGCGCCTAAAAGCCCTGGAAATCTTCAACAAAAAACCTATGCCAGACTGGGGTGGAGATCTAGGCAGCATAGACTTCGATAACATTCACTATTATTTACAGCCACAAGATAAACTCAAAACAAACTGGGGAGAAGTCCCACGAGAAATCAAAAATACCTTCGACAAATTGGGCATTCCAGAGGCTGAACGCAAATTCCTAGCCGGCACTGGAGCACAATTCGAATCAGAAGTTATTTACCACTCTCTCCACAAAGAGCTCGCAGAAAAAGGTGTCATCTTCGAATCAACAGAGGTCGGCCTAGAGAAGTACCCAGAAATTTTTAAAGAATATTTCGGAAAAATTGTTCCCGCAACAGACAATAAATTCGCCGCGTTAAATACCGCTGTCTGGTCGGGAGGCTCATTCATCTATATACCAAAAGGTGTACACATCGACCTCCCACTACAAGCCTATTTCCGCATCAATGCAGAGAACATGGGGCAATTTGAACGCACACTTATCATCGCAGACGAAGACAGCTCAGTACACTACATCGAGGGATGTACAGCCCCAACATATTCCACAGATTCACTGCACTCAGCTGTAGTTGAAGTCATTGTGAAGAAAGGTGCTCGCGTGCAGTACACCACTCTACAAAACTGGTCCACAAATGTTTATAACCTGGTAACCAAACGTGCCCACGCCTACAAAGATGCCAAGATGTTTTGGCTAGACTGCAATCTTGGATCAAAGCTAACAATGAAATACCCGGCCGTCTTCCTGTTAGAAGAAGGCGCCCGCGGCGAGATCCAATCACTGGCCTTTGCAGGCCAGAGCCAACACCAGGACGCGGGCGCCAAAATCGTGCACGCAGCACCCAATACAAGCTCAAAGATCGTATCTAAATCCATTAACAAAAATGGCGGCCAAGGTACCTATCGCGGTCTACTCAAGGTCAACAAAGGCTGTAAGAATGTCAAAAGTCACATCGCATGCGACGCCCTTCTCTTGGATGAGAACTCTCGCTCAGACACATACCCAACAATGAAAGTAGAGGAAGACAACGTTGCAATTGCCCATGAAGCCACAGTTTCAAAAATTGGAGAAGAGCAATTATTTTACTTAATGTCACGAGGTCTTTCAGAGGAAGAAGCTGCCTCAACAATCGTAAATGGATTTGCCAAGCCAATTATCAAGCAATTACCAATGGAATACGCTTTAGAATTAAATCGACTACTCGAACTCGAGATGACGGGATCAGTCGGATAAAACCACCACATGAGTACTATCACCACAAACCACATCCACCTAGAAAAACTCCCTAAAGAGTTAATCATCAACAAATCTCAAACAATCACTGTAAATCAAATTCAAACCAGCAAAATAACCATCAAAAACAGCACCAATTTAACCCTTGTCGCCCTTCTCACTAAAGGCTGGTCGGAGCTGCAAAAACTTAATTTCCACTTCAAAGACGAAAATTCAAAAGTCACTTTCATAGCCATCATCTTGGCCCGCAATGAAGATCAATTCCCTTTCGAAACAGTCTCAAACCACTCTGTGCCACATACTAGCTCCTACTACTACATAAGGTCAGCAATGTTCGACAAATCTCAAATCGACTACACGGGAAACCTCTTGATCAAACCCAAGGCGCAGATTACTGACAGTTACCTTGCACATCACACTTTGATGCTATCAAAAGATGCTAAAACAAACACCATTCCCTCTCTCGAGATCGAAGCTGATGACGTCAAAGCAGGCCACGCCGCTACCATTGGAAAAGTTGACGACGACATGATCTTTTATCTCGGTTCTCGTGGAATCAGCAAAAAACAAGCACAGCAAATATTAATCCGCGGATTTCTTGAACACGATCTAAAGAAAATCCCGAATGAGCAAGTCCAAGCAAAGCTAGCAAAGGAAATAGAGAATCTGTTATAATCACCGCTATGGCAAATACACAAGACCCAAAAAAAGATTTCCCCATCCTAAATCGCCAAATAAAAGGCAAGTCTTTGGTCTACCTCGACAATGCCTCGACTACACAAAAACCCAGACAAGTAATTGATGCTCTTACAAAATACTACGAAAACCATAACTCAAACATTCATCGCGGAATTCACACACTCTCAGAAGAAGCCACGGCAAGTTACGAAAAGACACGTCACCACACAGAAAAATTCATCAATGCAAAGTCAGAAAAAGAAATCGTCTTCACAAAAAACACAACCGAATCAATTAATCTCGTAGCTCAAAGCTGGGGCAATGCCAATATAGGCAAAGACGATGAAATCATTGTTTCTGCCCTAGAGCATCACTCAAACTTAGTACCTTGGCAAGAGCTCTGCCGCAACAAGAGAGCCAATCTTCGAATAATCTCAATAAAAGACGACTACACACTAGACCTGGAAGAGTACAAAAGAATGCTCAATCCACGCACCAAGCTAGTTACACTAACTGGGATGTCCAATGTGCTAGGCACAGTTCCCCCCATTAAAGAAATGATCGCACAGGCAAACGCAGTCGGTGCCACAACACTTATAGACGCAGCTCAATCTGCCGCCCACTCCTCCACTGACGTACAGGACCTAAACTGTGATTTCCTCACGTTTTCAGCTCATAAGATGCTAGGGCCCACAGGAGTCGGCGTTCTTTACGGAAAACGCGAAATCCTAGAAGAAATGCCGCCTTTCATGCACGGCGGGGACATGGTACTAACAGTCACAGACGAAAAGGCCAACTGGAACGAAGTTCCACACAAATTCGAGGCTGGAACACCAAACATTGCAGGCGTAATCGCATTCGATCAGGCTCTTAGCTACCTAGAGAAAATTGGCCTAGCCAACATTCATCAACACGACCAAAAACTTCTTCAATATGCAAAGGAAAAATTTTCACCCTACAAAGCAGTCCGTCTCCACTGCCCTGAAAATGGCAGCTCAGTACTTTCCTTCACAATCAAAGGCGTCCATCCACACGACATAGCTGCAATCTTCGATGAAGAAGGCGTGGCCATAAGATCAGGATATCACTGCGCACAACCATTAATGGACAGAATCAACGTCACCTCAACAGCTCGAATAAGCTTCTATCTATACAACACCATGGAGGACGTTGACCGCGCTGAAAAAGCACTCAAAAACGTCCTTAAAATATTCAAAATAACCCAGAGAAGGCATGGATCTTTACTCGGAAATAATCCTGGATTACTACAAAAATCCGCGAAACAAAGGCAAGTTGGATAAGCCAACAACCACTGCAACAGAGAACAACCCCCTTTGTGGAGACAACATAACTGTCGAACTAGACTTAAAAAACGACAAGATTCTCGACATAAAATTTTCTGGAGAAGGTTGCGCCATATCTCAATCAGCGACCTCTATGCTTACAGAGCAATTGATAGGAAAAAGCACATCGGAAATAAACAAGCTAAACCAAAAATTCATTCTAGGACTCCTCAACATACCCATCTCTCCAGGCCGCATTAAATGCGCACTGCTTGGCCTAGCAGCAATCAAAAAAGCTCTAAATAAAGCCTCCGTTTAGTATTCCATCATTTTGTCCGCCGGCTCAGTCACATCAAAATAAACGGTTTTTTCATCCCCCTCTTTGGTTGATACCTCCACCCAATCATAAACAACATACCCATCATCAACGGTATCCTCGTCTAACACTTCGTATTCGTAATAATTCAAAACCGCAAACTCATCATTGGGAGACAAAACCTTGTAAGCAGTATCGACGCTCTCCCCGTCCCCAGTAGACAAAATCGAATCTATCAAGCCCTGGGCTATCTCCCAGTGGAATTCTGCATCTGCAATATAACCTTGCTCATAATACATATTTCCAAGAGCCCAATGCGTATCAGTATCAGTAAAATCCACAACAATCCATTTATTTAAGGCATCTAGAGCACCGTCAATGTCATCAGCACCATAAGCTGCGTCAAATTCAGCCATATAGACCGTAAATTGATCCATATCATAATCAAAATCGCGAATATTCTCGAAATATGAACGCCTAAAGCTATCGTAATCTATCTCAGTTGTTGAAATCGTTTCATCCAGAATATCAGTCAAGACCTGATCGTAATAAGTGGCCTCCGTCGTAGCAGCAGCATCGTAATCATCTTCAACCACACTAGAAGAGTCCGCAGAATCCTCTTCTCCCTCAGGTAAAAATTTAGGCTTACAAGCAGGCAAAACAAGCAACACTAAAACCAAAGCTAAAGGAACAACTTTCTTCAAAAACATAATAAAATTATTCTGGCTTAACTCTTAATTGATCCAACTCTAAGTCATCTTCAATCCCGTCATCATAAATAATATGATATTTACCATCCTCAACCGCACTCACTTTAGCATTGTAGAAAGATTCCACCCATTCTCCCAACACTTCGTCTCCAACCTCAACCTTTGAAGGAACTTGATCCTTCAAAACATTGGCCGCTACAAAACAATCAGGATCCTCCCCTTCATCTTTATCATAGAAGTCATCTTCAAAATCCACAGTCCAACCAGCCGTTTCAGCTTCACCACACTCCGCAACTAGCTTAACTTTGTGCCAGGAATACTGATCTCCAGCCCAATCAACCAAAGCGCTGTCACCAGCCTTCATGGCAGGCGCACCGCACGCGACCATCAAAAAAGCCGCAGCTAAACTCATTGATAATAGTTTTTTCATGACATTTTCATTTAAGGAATAAGACTGCCGTAAATTATAGGGAAGAAGAATAAGAATGGCAAGCCACGGTCAAACCTTTAAGATGGCAAAGCTCCCGCAGCATCCCCAGAAACATCCGCTCTAATGGCTCTCATTTCTTCTAATTCTTGTCTTGGCATGAAATCGGTCGCACCTACACATGTGGTAACCGTAAATTCAATCGGCCCCTCCTTTAGATCGTCTTCGGTAACATATACCCAATGATTTTCTACACTAGCAGGCGCAAAAAGGCTGCCTTTATGTAACCCAATAACGCCATTTGCATCAACAATAGTAAACTTGCGGGTTGGACAAGTAATTACACCTACTTCAGGTTTCAAAAAATAATGTCCAGGCTCAGAAATTGTAACTGTTTGCTCAACAGTTTCAGCAACAGGGGGAACTGAGGGCTCCGCACTTAAAGGAGATAATGAAGTCATATTTAAGAATTATTTAGATAGGACCAACATTAAAGCGTGATTTTTGGCTTCTGTCAAACAAAAACCCCAAGCCAATGGCAGGTCCAAGAGGATTTGAACCCCTACTTTCGGTTTTGGAGACCGACGTGCTACCATTAACACTATGGACCTACGAGACAGGCAAAACTATAACAGTTCTACTCAACCTCCTCAATCCGAATGTAAGTATCACTTCTAACCTCACCTTCGTCTATCACTCCGGAGCTAATAAAGTACTTAAACGCTCCTACAAACTTTACCCCATATAAATCAAAACTCTCTTTAATTTCTTCAGCATTAGGGGCAAAACCTGAAACCAATATTAAGTCCACATACCTGGACGCAATATCTACCAAAGGCCTCGGACTAAAATAACTGACGCCATAACTAAAACTGTCACCTAATTTAGCAACACCTTCCTGATAATCCTCGTTTTCAGAAAGAACATTCTTACCAAAATCAGACTCAAAATCTGGATGAAGAGCTACAACAAAAACATTATCGCCAGTTAAGCCGTAATAAAGCTCAGCATTTACATCCTCTGGAGTCAATCCTGCAAGCCCCAAATTAAGACTCATGCTTGGAGAAGCCTCCCAGTCCACATAGATCTTGGTCAAAGTACCACCGTTAACAATCTCTATATCCTTCTTGAAAATACCCTCACCTTCATTCGCAGCAAGCATCATCTCGTCAAATTCTTCTACTATTTGATCTACATAATCATCTAGGACAGCAATCAGGTTTTTCGCATTTTCAGCCTTATCCTCGCCTACCTTCAAGTAGAGAGAAATCGTCGGATATACAGCCCCCACGTCAGACATAGCAAAAGCAAAGGGAGAATTAAGAACATCTTCAACTTCTTCCGCAGTCATGCCCCCTTCCACAGCTATGGTATTTAGCATCTGTTCATAATAATCTGTCGATTCTTCCTTGATTGAAGGAACTCCTATCACAGACGTTTCCATCAAAACAGTATCTGCCTCTGAGAAACTGCTTCCCAATTTCATACCATCATTCACAGAATTATACCCAGAAGCAAAACCTTCGAAAAAAGCTTTCATGGATGGCCCCAGCAATCCTTGTTCCGCATAAACTATCAAGCCTTCGCTATTAACATCATCTATCAAAGTTAATTCATAGGAAGGATCAATCCCATACATCAACAGAGCTTCGTCATCTAACATTTCGGTCTTAGAAGCAAGCATTATGCCATCCGCATCCGCAGACCAAACCAAATAAATATCACCAATTGAGCCAAAATACTGTGCAATATCATCCATACCCATAGAACTATAGACATCAACAAGAAGGTCACCCAGCATCCCACCGTTAACATACATATATCCCAAATTCTTTTCGGCAATCAAAGCTAATTCCTCCAGTACACCCTCATTTGAGTCAAATCCAGTGCCTTCGTCTAGTCTAAACAAGGCATCTTCTCTATATTCCAACTGATTAGTTAAAAAGAAAAGATCGCCATATCTGGTTATATACACGTCATCGCTTTCATTAGTCCAATGACTAATCTCTCCGGCTTCTTCATAATCCAAACTTCCACCTGCCGGATCAATCAGCTGTATTAAATCCTCCAAATCATCTGCCTCCTCAAGCTCCATTGCTAATACGATTTCGAAGTCCTCTGGCAAAGCCTCTGTCTCTCCAAAATTAAAATCCTCTGGAAAAACCATGCCAAACCCCAGCTTCCAATCCCCATCAAAAATAGGCTCTATATCGTCTTCGTAACTAAGCTCATCGTCCGCAAGTTCCGAATCATAATAGTCAACAATCGTTTTTCTCAAATCAGTTTCAGGAAAACGATCTTTAATATCCTCAAAATAATCAATTTGGTCCTCATCTGAGTAGTCAATTACAAAAACCATAGAGCTATCCTCAGGTAAAACAGTTTCAAGCGAAACATCCTTTAGGGTAGTCGGTTCACCTTTGCAACCCACCAAAAACAAGGAGAGAACAAAAAGCGACAATAACAATTTCTTGAAGCTATTCATAGTATAGTAGTTAAGATTTAGAGTACTTTTAATTCCCCTTCTTCGTATCTTTTCGTTTATGAGCCTCGTGTTTTCTACATTGAGGACAAAATTTCTTCAACTCCTTAGTAATTTCATCATCCCTACGTTTATCATAATAAGTCACATAATTCGCGCGATTACAACCCCCGCAGAACCATGTACAATACTGACTTTTTCCCTTTGCCATAATATTTTTTAAGATTTGCCAGTGAATTCTATCGAATTTAGCCACATTGTCAAAGAAAAATAAACTCCCGGTGCTTGAAGCCAAGCTTTATCAAAATAACTTGCATTCGAATGAGCCTTTCACTAAAATGCTGACTAAACAGATAAAGGTTTGGAGAAATCTTCTTAACATCCGACGGGAAATTGAGAGGGGCTCTCCAACCTGTCCGAATTTAAGCCGAGATAGCTCATCCCCTCAGCACGCGACGAACATAGTGAGTCGGATGATGAGGAGGAAAGAGCTGCAAGGGCAAAACA
>CAZCLD010000057.1:0-8604 GCA_964499425.1 uncultured Candidatus Peribacteria bacterium
ATCCAATCTCTCGGCTAACCGCTCCCTTGATAATCGCGCAAAATCCGCCGCAAGTTGGGCATTATCAAAATTAACACAGGTGTCCACAAAAAAGTTGACTACATTTCTCACCCCTAGATCACGAGCCAGGCGCAAATAAACCCTCTTGGTTTCATCAACTATTTTACGCTGTTTAGCAATAGCCTCTTCAAGCTCAGGTCCTTCAAGTTTCTTTCCATCTTTACCCATCAAATGCCCATCCAGGGTCATAAGATTATGAACTCTATCAGCAAGCTTTATAAAAACCGCTCTGACACTTACTCTCACAGCCTCCAAAAGCTGCTGCAAAGTAGCATCCTGAGTCTCTACTATCGTTGCCTTTTTGATTTTCCTAACACCATCACAAATTAGCTGAACTAATTCACTAACTTGCCTTGCAACCTCGGGATCAAAACCTTCTATTCTGTCCTGATACATGGGTGGATCAATCAATTTCTCTTTCAAAGCCTCTATGGAGGCACCGACAAGCCTTTTCTTTAAACGCTCACGAGTCTTTCCAATTTCTTGCTCAGTCATTTTCCTCCTCTCTCCATCTTTTCCTCTCAATCTTTTCTCAATTTTCGCAATCGAAGAAGGCAATAACCCCTCCACCTGTTTTTCAATTGCATCATCATCCACACAATCCTCTAGCGTATCATGATTTGCCTGGGCTACAAGAGATCCGACACCATTCAATCCAATCATTCCCAGTAGTATTTTTACCGAGCCCATTAGGTGCTCATCAAACACTGGCTCTCCAGAGCGTCTTGTTTTACCAACAAAACACCTGGCTACCCTAAAAAACTCACACACAAGAATAATCCGCCTATTGCTATCATAAGGGACATAACCCTGCGCCACTCTTACTTGATCAACCAGTTCCAAAACCTCCTCACAAATGCGCTCAAAACTACCATCCTCAAGCAGACCATCAGGATCATCTATTTCAGAAAGGATTTCTGCAACAGATATAACTGCTCCCTCGTTATCTTCTACATCACCTCTCCTTGATTCCATCGCAAACAAAATAAAAATAGGGCCTACTATAATACATTTGAAGGCTTGCTGTCAACCAATCTCTCCCTTAAACTCGGAGACTTTTTATTGCCTTAGCTCTGTCGTTCGAACCAAAAATATAGCTCCCTGCAATTAAAACATTTGCTCCTGCATCTCTGCAGACTTTTGCAGTTTCCCCATTCACTCCTCCATCTATCGCAATATCTTTTTCAAACCCCATATCCCTCAACTCTGAAACCTTTGACATCATATCAGGCATGAATTTTTGCCCACCAAAACCAGGTTCAACAGTCATTACTAATACCTGGTCCACCAAGGAAAGCACATCCTTTATGGAATCAACTCCTGTTTTAGGCTTTATTGAAACCCCTGCCTTAACCCCTAAATCCCGGATTTTCTCGAGATTTTCACGCAAATCTTCGCAAACTTCCTGATGAATAGTTATCGAATCTCCACCAGCCTTCACAAAATCCTCAAAAAACTCCCAAGGGTGCTCGATCATAAGATGCACATCTATAGGCAATTTTGACTTTATCCACTTCATGATTGGCGCACCAAAACTAATATTTGGCACAAAATGACCATCCATCACATCAAAATGAATACGCTCACAGTGGGGCTCGATCTCAGCAATTTCCTCACTCAACTTGCCAAAATCAGCAGACAAAATTGATGGCGCAATCTCCAGATCCATTACATATCATTTAATTTTTGTACCCTCCTAACATGTCTCTCATGGTCTTTCTCAAATTCTGTAGTCATAAACTTCTTTATAATCTTTTCCATTTCAGGGACCTCGGTTATACGAGCCCCCATAGTCAAAACATTCGCATTATTATGCCTTCTGGCCAGCTCTGCTAATTCTTCTGTATTAGCCATCGCCGCACGCACTCCCTGAACTTTATTTGCCGCAATTGCCACACCAATGCCACTGCCACAGATCAAAATGCCGTAAGCCTCCGGATGCTCCATGGCCTTCTCTGCTACCTCCCTTGCAATGTCAGGGTAATCATAGGACTCCTCACTAAAACAACCCAAATCAGTAACATCGACCCCCTCTCCATCAAGAAATTCATACAACTCTCTCTTTACCTTAAATCCAGCATGGTCCGACCCGATAAAAACAACTTTTTTCTTTTTTTCACCAATCATAGAAGTGCTTTGGTTACAGATTTAGATTCATGAATATTTCTTATTATTCTGGCTAATAACGGTGCTACAGACAGGACTTTCAGTCCCTTAAACTGCTTTTCTTTCGGGATTGGGACCGAATCAGAGACAACCACTTCCTTAAATCCAGCCTTTCTCAAACGTTCGGCAGCAGGGTCAGAAAAAACCGCATGTGTAGCAGCGAGATAAACATCCTTGGCACCACCTTTTTTGAGTGCCTTTATAGCAGCTGTCACACTACCAGCCGTATCAATCATATCATCATAGATCACACAATTTTTGCCCTTCACTTCACCTACGATATTGTGTACCTCTGCCCTATTGTGACCAGGTCGAGACTTGTGAATAATAGCCAGCTTTGCTCCCACAAGATTAGCAAATTGCTTCGCATCCTTTGCTCCACCAGCATCAGGCGAAACAACCACAAGATCTTTAATCCTTTTCCTTTTAAAATACTTAGCAAAAAGTTTTTCAGTATTTACATTGTCCACCGGGTAGTTAAAGAATCCCTGCTCTTGATCACTATGAAGTTTCATTGCAATAAGGTGGTCAGCCCCAGCAGCAGAAATCAAGTCTGCTACCAATTTCGCAGAGATTGGCTCTCTTGGGCTAGCGACTCGATCCTGTCTAGCATAAGCATAATGTGGCATAACCACATGGATGTTCCCAGCAAATGACCGCTTAAGCGAATCTAGGATAATGAATAATTCCATCAAATCCTCATTCACATTTTCAGAAGCTGTTTGAATAATAAAGGCATTGCATCCCCGAATAGTCTTTTTTGGTTTTGCATAGATCTCTCCGCAAGCAAAACGAGAAATAAGCATCTCACTAAGCTTGACCTTGAGATTTCCAGCAATGTCCTGAGCCAATTGTGGATGAGAAGTCCCAGAGAAGAGTTTGAGAAGAGTTTTTGCCATGAATTCTATTATTGCTGAGTCCTTTCTACTAACTCAAGAATAACACTTTTTTATGACAACCTCAAATAGCTAGGACCATAAACTTCCACCATCTCATTTACGCTGCTGCAAACTCTCATATTTGGCAAAAGCTCCATTATTGAGACATCAAGTCTATCCTCATCACCAAGCACGACAATCTTCACGTTGAGATTAGGCTGACAAATATTTTCTCTAATTTGTGAAATTGAAGAAAGGACTGCTTCTGCAGGCAACAAAACAACTGGTATCTTCCCTCCGATCACAAATCCAACAGCAACACCCATTAGGTTTTGCCATCCAGTCCCTAAACAAAAGCTGCGCTCCCCAAAATATTGCACAAAATCAGAGGATTCCGGGCACTGCTGCCCATACAAGAATACAATTTTACTATATTTCTTCCCCGCCAAAACCAAATCTTCTCTAAAAGTACTAGTCATACTAATTGCTCTAATTTAGGAATTACATAAGACATTTCCCCTTCGCTCAAAGCCGCTTTCAAGTAACTAGCTTTCCTCTCAGCAAATTCAATACCTTTACCCGCTACGGTATGACACCAAATGCAAATTGGCTTTCTTGAAATTTTCGACGCTCTCTTAAAAGCACTATCAATTTCCTCAAAATCATGACCATCAAGAACCTGGATAACACCCCATCCAAAAGCCTCAAGTTTATCCTGAATTCTATCAACTGTAATCCCAGAATCAATATCCAAAATCGGATCATCAACAATCATAATCAGATTATCCAAATTATAATGAGCGGCACATAAAGCAGCTTCCCAAACCTGGCCTTTTCTGAATTCATAATCACCCAAAATCGTAAATACTCGATTCTTTTTCCTGGCATTCTTCAAAGACAAAGCCAGTCCCAATGCTATAGACAAGCCCTGCCCATCATCCGGTAAGGACGCGAACATTCCGGGCACTTTCAAATCAGGGCGCGTCTTGAGCAAAGCCCCCTTTTTCCCAAAAAAAGAGAGTTCTGACTTATCAAAAAATCCCAGGTCAGCCAAAATAGCATACTGAGCAAGCACACTATCGCCCTTGGACAAAATCAAATAATCCTGGTCATCCCAACCCGGTTTAGCCGGATCAATTTTCATTTCCCTATAATACAAACTCACCAATATCTCCACCACAGACATAAGTGAACCAACATTACCTCTCTCAGCGTCATAAAGAGCTGTCAAAGTCTCAAGCCTAATTTGAGCTGCTTTTTTTTCTAACATTTCATGAATTATTCCGCCCGTTCATCCTCGGCATACACGTGCATGTATTCAGACTTGTCGTAATCGTGAAGCTCATCCGCACTAAAAAATCTCTTCACCTCTTTTTCTGCCGCTTTCACTCCATCAGAAGCATGAATAACATTGCACCCCACACTCATGGCAAAGTCACCACGAATAGAGCCAGCTTCAGCCTCGCGAGCTTTGGTTATGCCTGTAATCCTCCTGACAGTCTCAACAACTTCAAGGCCTTCCCAGCACATAACAATCACAGGGGTACTTTGCATGAATTTTGCTACACCAGGAAAAAATGGCTTATCAGCGATATGCGCATAGTGCTCACGTAAAACAGCCTCATCAAGAGTCATCATTTTAATACCAACAAGTTTAAGACCCTTCTGTTCAAAACGAGCAGTGATAGAGCCACAAAGCCCCCTCTGGATCGCATCAGGCTTAATAAGAACAAGCGTTTTTTCTTTAACTCCTTTACTCATAGTAGCGCCATTCTAACGAAAGAATGCCACTTAAACAAGCTCCAATTTTGCGCCCTGTGTAAAAATTGTCTGCTTAGGAATATCGTTATCCCCAGCCAAAGTTAGGATCTCTCCTTTTAGAGTTTTTGATTTACCATCAAGTGCTGAATTCGAGACTACGTTGCCATCCACCAAAACATTAACACTTTTTGTATCGGGTATAACAAGGCTTCCAGCCATCAAATTTACTTTTAAATTTTTTCCCTTTGGAATCTTAAAATTCTTACTCAATTGAAGCCCACCCCCACTTACCTCTTTTACAACACTCTCTTTCGGAACAACACCACTTTTAATACCCAAAAATTCTCCAAATTTTGTGTCAGTCATTTGAGGAATTGTTGTCGCTACTTCCGGCTTAGTCTTATCCCCCAACTCCTTAGCAGCCTCCTCTCTTATATGTTTTAATCGAGAATCAACTTGTTCAAATATTCCTTTCAGTTTGGGGTGTTTTGAAGACAATTTTCTTGCAGTTTCATATGCTTTTGAAAATCCGCTAACACCAAGTCCTCCCAAGATAAAAGCCAAAACAGGCGACTTCCCACTTATAATATTATCAATAAATCCACCAGGCTCCTTACCAAATAGACTCACCAAAATCCCTCCAATAGGATGATTCTCTATTTCGGCTAGTCGCCCAGCCTTAGTATCCGCAACTTCTTTAGCAGCTTCCTCTTCCTTCTTCGCCGCAGCAGCTTCAGCAGCAGCAGTTTTTCCTTTTTCAACTTCAGCTGCATGATGCTTGTCATACAATTGCTGACCACCGCTCTCAAGTGAGAGATCCAAGTTAACATTTGTACCATCAAAACTTAAATCATAGTTCATATCAACAGCTCCAGATTTGAATTCCTCGAATGTCAAAATATGAGGATACTTAGCTTGGATCTTCTCCTTAAATAGAGACAATGTCCCAACCGTAGCTATCTTAGAAAGCAAACTAGGAAACTCCGTATCTGTAAATTCAAAAGACTTAGAAAGCACATCCCTGAGAGCCTTCATGTCAGATTCACCAAGCCTTTCAACCGCACCCTCAAATGCTTCCTGCCCACCTAAAAACACAAATCCCTCTCTCAACTTACCTGCTTCTATTTTGCCTCTTAAAACCTTTCCCCTCAAAATTTCCGCAACTTTTTCAAATTCTTTTCCCATTGCTGCCTGAATTTCCTTCAGCCCCTTCACGGTTTCCAGCTTGGCTTTAACTTTATCTAGCTCATGCCCAGTCTCAGCCTCAACAATAACTCCAGCTTCTTCCCGGGTAGCTTCTACCTCCACAGCTGAAGACTCCGCCTCAACAAATATGGCTCCCTCCGCCATTCTATCTTCAGCATCCTCAGGACTTAGTGATACGGAATCACCATGAGCATTCGTATAACTATTCGTTTCAGCATCATATTTACTCCCATCAGGGTTTACATAACTCCCCACAGGCAACTTCTCGCCTTCAGAAGATTCCACAGCACCTTCACCTTGCTCAAAAATTAACCTTTTTTCTTTAAACATTTTTATTTTTATTTTCACACTATTATACCACAATCGGAAGCAGCAAGCAACCCCCTCAAAATTTCATCAACTTCTCAAATCTCCCATCGTCATCATAAGGTCCAATCGCCGCCACTTTCATCTTAGCCTCCACAAACAAGTCTTGCGCTACTTTCCTTATATCAGCCACCTTCACAGCGTCCACTCTCTTCATAACCTCACCCGGATCCACCGCTCCACCCCGGAGAAGCTCATATTTTGCAAGCAGATGAGCATACTCCTCACTATCCTCCAAGCTCAGAACCATTTTTCCTTTCAAATAGGCCTTTGCCTTAGCCAATTCTTCCTCAGGTACATCCTCATCACGCACTTTGCGATATTCTTCTATAACTCCGGTCACAGCTTCATCTACACGCTTCAAATCCACGCCTGCATTGGTCACAATCGCTCCCCCATCATTATAATCATCGGTCGAAGTATGAATGTAATAAGACAAGCCCTTAGCCTCACGAACCCCCAAAAACATGCGCGAACTCATGTTCCCGCCCAAAATAACCGACAAAAGTTTGAGCGCCCAATGATCCTCGTGCCCCTCACTATACCCAGGAAACCCAACTGCAATATGGGCCTGCTCTGTCTTCTTGTCCTTTAAAGAAACTCGACCACCATCCTTGTCCTCAAGCGCCTTCCAATCATAAGCTTTTTTACCATCTTTCATCTTAAAATGTTTCTTTACCAAATCAACCGCATCGTCATCCTCAATATTCCCAACAATCGCAATCACCGTATTGTCGGGAGAATACAACTCTCCCTGATATTTCACAAAGTCGTCATGACTCACAGATTTGATCAATTCCTTTGTACCAATTTGATCCCACCCAAGAGGCTGATCTCCAAAAACAAGGCTCTCAAAATTCCAACCAATTTGATACATCGGCGTATCCTGATACATGTTATATTCTTCCAAAATCACACCCCTCTCCTTTTCAATTTCTTCCTGATCAAATTTCGCATTGATCAACATGTCAGAAAGAACATCACAGGCCACCTCGGCATTCTCCGATGCAACCTTCACATAATAACCAGCATATTCCTTACCAGTAAAAGCATTAAATTCTCCCCCAACAGAATCAATTGCCTCAGAAACCTCCTTGGTATTCTTATATCGATCCGCCCCTTTAAAAAACATGTGCTCCAAAAAATGTGAAATCCCACGTATCTTTTTATGCTCATATCTGCTACCAGCTCCAACCAAAACCAACACCGTCACAGCTTTAGTCCCTTCTAATTTCTGAGTCACAATCCGCAAACCATTATCTAAGCTAGTCTTTCTAAACATTTAAAAAAAATATATTATGTGGCTCCAACATAACTTACTATGAATTCAGTTCGTCCAAAAGAGCTTTTCAGTAAAATCACATTATTCATTGTTGGAAGTACTTTTATCACCATCGTTTTAATAATAAGGCTCTTTCAACTACAAGTCTTGTCCCACGGCTACTATCAAGACATGGCCACTCGCGGACAATACGGCTTAATCGAGCTCCCAGCTCAACGCGGAGAGATTCTTATCAAAGATTTTCACTCAGATGAACAGTTTCCCCTCGCTACAAATATCACTCTCAACCTCCTTTACGCTGATCCCACAATAATCAAAGATCCCTTCTACATAACCACAAACATCGGTCCATTACTTTTTGATATCGAAGAACAAAGAGCAAGAGATGAAGAAAGAATAAGAGAACAAGCCAAAAATTTAAGCGCAGAAACCACTCCAGAAGAACTCGAGATCCTCCTTAAACCTCTCACCGACCCCGAACTAGAAAAACAATTCAAGGACGAACTCACATCGCAACTCAGTCAAAAGCAAAGACAGGAAATCCTCTTGGCTAACGAATTGAAGCCAGAATTAGTCACAAATATAAGTAGTCTCAGTTTGCCAGGAATAGAAGCCACTGATGATTATGTATATGCTTATCCACCAGAAATTAGCCAACCCTCTTATGTCGCTGACAAATTAGCTCCCCTACTCGAGACCCCGAAAAAAAGACTCGAGCAGCTTCTTAAAGGCGAAAATCGCTACACTGTCCTAAAGAAAAAGCTCGACCCGGAACTTTCAGAGCAGATCAAGGAAATGTTTGCTGCTGACACAGATGAAATGTATCTCGGTCTTGGAATGCGTGAGGAATATTTCAGATTTTATCCAGAGGCTGAGCTCGCAGCA
>CAZCLD010000058.1:0-7997 GCA_964499425.1 uncultured Candidatus Peribacteria bacterium
CCGCCTATTATTTGGAATCCTAGTGATATGGGCTTTCTAAGACTATGTTTGTCTCCGTATTCTCCTACTTTTTCCTCCAATAATATTAGTGGAAGCAGTGATATCCCTAATATCAAGCCGCTCATACTATCTTTGTAGCCCTCCAAAACTACGAACAGTGGGATGTAAAGCCTTCTAAAACTTGTCCATGACATAAACGCTAATGTAATTATATAGGCTTTACTTCTTGGACCATTTTTGAAGAATTCCTTAACATTGTGTATTAGTTTTTTGCTTATATTAAATTTCCTCCTGGCTATTGCGGGGTGTTTTAAGATGACATGTTGGTGGTAGAAAAAAGCCAGAGCAAAAACTACTGTTCCAGCTGCAATTCCAAAGACAATTTCATAATCAAATTTTGTTGCGAGAAAACCTCCCATTATTGGCCCAATCAATAAGCCAATGTTTTGGAATTTGTAATAACGTCCCTCCTCTTTTCCAAGTTCCTTTTTCTTGGCGAAATCCCTTACAAAGAGTGCTAGTGCTATAAGTATGAACATGTTGAACCAAACTTTTAGAGCTTGAAACATTGCCAGTTCAACCAATCGGTTTACGAAGATGAAGGAAGTCATTGCCGCCACAATCATAAAAAGCCCAATTTTTACTATGGTGCTGCGTGAGAATTTCTTAAAAAATATGGTGCTCAATGATGCTGAGACCAGCATTATCACAGCCATTGCTGAATAGAATATACTAACGGCCTGGTCCGACTCTACAATTGATTTTACGAAATTTGGAAATATCGGGAAAAGCATACCAGTAGCAAACCCCATCATTAACGCCATCCAAGCGAAAACTTTGCCATCAGTGTGTTTGTGGTGTGTACTTATCTTATGCATATTCTTGTAATCATCTTAGCATGCGCGACGGTATTTTCCATTCTCTGTTTTTATTATTCCGTATATCTCCAGAATTGAGAGGTTCGTTAAGATGGACATAGCTGTTTGACCTACTCTTTCTTCTATCTTGTCCAAAGACACTAATCTGCGATTTGGTATTTGGGATAGTATTTCCCTTTCTTCTCTTGTTAGTTTGTATTTGATTTTTGGAGAATGAGTTGAGGCAATTGAGGCTTTTTTGGATTCCACTTTAAAGAGATGAGGTTGTTGCATAAGGTTCTGCACTATGTCTTTGCCTGAACCAATCGGATAAGCTCCTCCCTTCTGTAGAAGCTTAATTATTCCTCTGCTGTTAATCCTGTCTATGTCGCCCGGTACAACATAAACCTCCCTTCCTTGATCAATTGCCAAATAAGCTGTTATGAGTGCGCCTGATTTCTCTGGAGCCTCTACAACAACTGTCGCTAGGGAAAGCCCACTGACTATCCGATTTCTTTGCGGAAAGTGTGCTCTTTTGGGTTCTGTAGTACCAGGATATTCAGAAAGAATTAAGCCATTTTTGGATATTCGCTTTGAGAGCGTAAGGTTTTCCCTCGGATAAACTTCATCAATACCACAACCGAGAACTGCCACCGTGGGAAGTCCATTTTCAATTGCAGCTTTGTGCGCAATCGTATCTATGCCTTTTGCTAGACCGGACACTATTGCAACATTTAGCACTGAGAGGTTTTTTGCAATTTGTCTTGTTACCATTTCACCATAATCAGTGTTCTCTCGAGTACCTACTATCGCTATACAGGGCTTTTCAAGAACACTTGGATCGCCTTTGTAATACAACTTTTTAGGTGGAGTTGGGATTTCTTTTAGCATTTTTGGAATGCTTCTGAGTGCCTTCATAATAAAAAGACTAGCAATGAAATGTTAAATTTTCTTAAACTTTTCCTAAATTTTTGCTACTGTGTTTAGTCCAAGGGCTTAATTGGATATATGTCTGAGCTACGTAAATGTAGGGTCTCTGGCAATGAGTTTGAAATATCTGATGAAGATATTAAGTTTTATAATGAAATTGATGTCCCGTACCCCACTCTTTGCCCGGCAGAAAGGGAGCGCAGACGCTTGGTTTGGAGAAATGAACGTCATTTGTATAGGCGGAATTGTGGGCTCTGCATGAAATCTTTGATTGCTATTTACCCAGAGGATGCGTCTTTTCCCATTTACTGTGAGAAGTGCTTCTTCAGTGAAAAGTGGGACCCTTTGTCTTATGGTCGAGATTATGATTTTGACAGGCCATTTTTTAAGCAGTTTTCAGAGCTTGCTGATATTGTGCCGCGCTTAGCTATTACCCATGCCACTAGTGTCAACAGTGACTATACCCTTAATAGTGTCAAAAACCGTAATTGCTACCTTACTTCGGGGGCTGACTTTAATGAGGACTGTTTGTATGGGATTTCAACTCAGCGATCTAGGGAATGCGTGGATACTTTCTTGATTTACGACAGCGAGCTTTCCTACGGATGCTTGGATTCAACTAGGCTTCATAATTGCATTGGATGTCAGGAATGTGAGAATGTACGGAATTCCTGGTTTTTGTATGATTGCAAAGACTGCAATCATTGTGCCTTTAGCTCTAACTTGAGGGAGAGAGAATACGTTCTCTTTAACAAACAGTTGAAGAGATCTGAATATCAAAGTCAGCTATCTTCCATATTAGAACAATTATTTGAAAATCCCGATTGGCTGGATGAAAGCAGGAAACGTGTGCGAGAACAGGCTTTTCATAGGAGTTCGCTCTTCGTGGATTGTGATAATGTCAGTGGAAATTACATAAGACATTGCAAAAATTCTTTCGAGGTCTATGACGCTGAGGATCTAGAAAATTGTAAGTATGTTTACTATGGTACTGATGTTAAAAATGCTTATGATGTGAGCTGTGTCAGTTTTAAGTGTAGGGATTATTATGAAGTTATGAGTTCGTGTAATGGTCATAATGTGAAGTTTTGTAATGCTTCGTTGTACTGCCATGATCTTCAGTACTGTGTTACCTGTTTCAATTCCAGTTCTTCTTTTGGGTGCATTAGTCTAAACCGAGGTCAGAAGAACGTGATTTTTAACAAAGAATATACGGAAGAAGCTTATGACGTCTTAAAAGCACGTATTATTCAACATATGCGTGACACTGGTGAGTATGGTGAATATTTTCCACCTTGGTTGTCGCCTTTTGGATACAATGAAAGCTCAGCTTTTGATTATATGCCTCTTTGCAAAGAAGATGCTAACGACTATGGATATCTCTGGTTTGATGATCCAGAGGTGGAGGTGAGCGAATCTGTGAATGAAGATATGAACTGCAGCTCTTGCAAGAAAAGATATAAAATCATTGATCAAGAGTTGAATTTTTATGAAAAAATGAATGTGCCTGTACCACACCTTTGTTGGCCCTGTAGATTGAGGAGATTGATTGAGTCGAGGAGACCATGGAAGCTGCATGAGAACACGTGTGAGAGATGCAAAGCGACCATCCATACTTCTTACCCACGTGGGGAAAAAGGACACCTGGCTTCGCTGCGTGTCTGTTGTGAAAAGTGTTATAATCAAGCTGTTAATGTCCAAAATAAGCAAATGTCGGATTTCAGGGAAAGAGTTTCAAATAAGTGATCGTGATATCGCTTTTTACGAGAGAATTGGTGTTCCACCACCGACGCTTTGCCCTGAGGAAAGGGAAAGACGGAGGATTGTATGGAGGAATGAGAGACACCTACACAGAAGAAAATGTCAAATATGTAGCAAATCTGTGATTGCTGTTTACCCGAAAGAAAGTGAGTTTCCAGTGTTGTGTGAAGATTGTTTTTGGTCGGATAAGTGGGATCCTAGTGAGTATGGGCGCGATTTTGATTTTGGCCGACCCTTTTTTGAGCAATTTAGAGAATTAGCCGTTATTGTGCCACGGATAGCAATCACCCGCGCAAAATGCATAAATAGTGATTATGCTTTGAATTGTATAGAAAACAAGAATTGCTACTTAACTTCTGGTGCCGATTATAATGAAGACTGTATGTATGGAATCAACACCCAGAGGTCTAAAAGCTGCATCGACCATTATTTAATCTATGATAGCGAGCTTTGCTATGGGTGTATTGATTCAACCCGTTTATATAATTGTGTGAGTTGCCAGGATTGTGCTGACTGTAGCGACAGTTGGTTTCTGTATGACTCAAAGGGCTGCAACCATTGTGCCTTTAGCAGCAACCTTAGAAACAAAAGTTACGTTCTTTTTAATAAACAGCTGAGTAAAGAAGAATATGATAGGCAGATTGAGGAGATCATAAGTAGGATTATGGAGGATCCTGACTGGATTTACAAAAATATGGTTAAAGTACGCAGCAAAGCTATTCATCGGCATGCTCTAGTATTGAATACAGAAAATTCTTCGGGTCATGTTGTGAGAAATTGTAAAAATGCGAGATATGTTTTTGATGCCGAGGACTTGGAAGACTGTAAATACATTTTTTATGGTCTTGATGCAAAAGACAGCTATGATTGTAGTTGCCTTGGGTTTGAATGCAGACTGAATTACGAACTGACAAGTGCCTGTAATGCCTACAATTGCAGTTTCAGTGTTTCCTCCCTATACAATCATAATGCGAGTTATACTGTTAGTTGTTTTAATTGTGAGTATATTTTTGGTTGTATAAGCCTTCGTAATCACCAGAAATATCAGATTCTAAATAAGCAATATTCTAAAGAAGATTATGAAAAGCTGAGAGAGCGCATTGTCGAACACATGTCTGAGACTGGTGAGTGGGGTGAATTTTTTCCAATGAACCTTTCGCCATTTGAATATAATCGAAGCATGGCAAATGACCATATGCCTCTTGAGCGAGAGGCTGCCTTGGAGCTTGGTGCTAAGTGGTTTGACGGAGAACAGGAACATGGATCGAGTGATGAGTCTGTGAAATGCGTTGATTGTCATAATGATTATCTGCTCGTGTCTCAAGAGCTCAGGTTTTATGATCGCATGAAATTACCAAGGCCTAAACTTTGTTGGGCTTGCCGATTGAAGCGGCTCATTAATTCCAGAGAACGACGTGTTCTTTTTGATAGAGATTGTTCTAAGTGTTCTACGAATGTAAAATCACCGATAGATCAAACCAGGATGGAAGCAGTCTACTGCCAAGACTGTTATAGGGAGGCTGTATATTAATAGAACCACAATGCTAGCAACAGCTCAAAAATGCAAAATTACGGGGAAAGAATTCAAGATCTCTCAGTATGAGGAGGATTTTTTTGAGCGAATGGGTTTGCCACTGCCAACTCTTTGTATTGAGGAACGTCATCGTCGCCGCTTAGCATATAGAAATGAGCGCAGCATCTATAAATCCACGTGTGATTTTACTGGGAAGCCAATTATTAGCTTGTATTCGCCTGACAAAGATTTGACGGTTTATTCCCAGGAAGCCTGGTGGGATGACGACTGGGATGCCCACGATTATGGTCGAGATTATGATTTTAATCGACCTTTTTTTGAACAATTCGCTGAATTGCAAAGGGCCGTGCCTCGACTTTCTCTTATGAATACGAAGGCTGAAAACAGTGAATATTGCAATATCACTGTTTCTAACAAGAATTGCTATCTGGTATTCGGTGGTGATTTCAATGAAGACTGTATGAATAGTGTTTTTTGCTTTCACTCACGCGACTGCAGTGACCTCTATTGGATGAATCGTGGAGAGCTTTGCTATGAATGTGTCGATTGTGGTGATCTGTATAACTGCAGATACACTACACATAGCTATACATGTCGCGACTCAGCTTTTCTGTTTGATTGTAGGGGGTGTACTGATTGTTTTGCATGTGTCGGTCTTCGGAATAAGCAGTACTATTTTTTCAACAAAAGTTATTCCAAGGAAGAATATGAACAAAAGATTCGTGAATATGATTTGGGGTCTCATTTAGGTGTTAAGAAAGCCCAAGAAGAATATTTCAATTTCAAGTTGAGTTGCCCACATAGGGCCTCTTGGATAATTAATTGTGAGAATTCCAGTGGTAATAATCTCGTAAATGTCAAAAATTGCAGGAATTGTTTTGATATCGAGGGACCTGCGGAAGATTTAAGAGACATTATTTTGGCTGGTTGGAATATAAAAGATGCTTTTAGTTGTGATCACGTTGGCCATGGCCTTGAGCTAGGCCATGAGTTAGTTGGCTCCATTGGTGGACATCTCAATATTTTTGGCACATTTATTTGGTATTCAAATGACATCTTTTACAGCGATATGATTGTGAATAGCTCTCATGATCTTTTTGGCTGCAGCAATATGAAAAAGGCTGAGTATTGCATTCTGAATAAGCAGTACCGAAAAGAAGACTATGAAGATTTGCGCGCAAGAATTGTTGAACACATGAAATCTACGGGTGAGTGGGGAGAATTCTTCCCAATTGAGAATTCTCTATGGTGTTATAACGAAACTATTGCCCAAGATTATGCTCCTCTCGAAAAAGATGAGGCTCTGAAGCGCGGTCTAAAATGGCATGACGAAGAAACCAAAAGTGTTGGTAGCGGAGACATTGTTCCCGAATCCATTGATGAAGTAGATGAGTCAATTTTGGATAAGACTTTTGTATGCAAATCTTCTGGCAGACCTTATCGGATTAACGAAAAAGAATATAAATTGTATAAACGTCTCAAAGTCCCTATTCCTCATTTTGCACCTGAGACCAGGAATGTGATGCGCTTTAAGAGTCGTAATCCATGGAAAATATGGGAAAGGGAATGTGAAAAATGCGGATCAGATATTACATCTAGTTATGATCCTGTTCGAGATGAGAAAGTCGTTTGCGAAACCTGTTATCGAAAGTTCGTGAACTAAATTAAACTACCCTTCCTATCTCTTGTGCGGTTATTTTGTGTTTTGTGCAAATTTCCTGGATCTGATCGACATCATTACTTATAAGTATCATTCCCAGTCCCATGTTCCAGGTGCGATATGCTTCGTCTTTTGACACATCCCCAAGTTCCATTAATTTTTTCATAAGTTCGGGTATGCCTGGAAGATTTTTAAGTTCGTAGTTTTTGGTAATCCGGTTTAGATTGTCGTAAATACCTCCACCAGTTACGTGGGCAATACCTTTGATTTGGACTTTAGGTTCTTCACCGAAGCGACCATGCATATCTAGAATAGCACTGCAGTAAATTTTCGAAGGTGTAAGTGTTGCCTCTCCCCAGGTCTGTACATCATCAAATTTCTCTGAATACCAATTATTGCCAAATTTTTCACTAAGAATGTGTCGTACAAGTGAAAATCCGTTTGATCGTAATCCTGCAGAATGAAGCCCTATTATTTTGTCTCCTGCCTGAATATCTCCTCCTGATATGAGCTTTGATTTTTCGACAACTGCAACGCAAGTTGCGTTCCAGAGATAACCGTTTACCATCTTTCCAAGCTCGGCTATTTCACCTCCTGGAATCACAATTTGATGTTCGATCGCAGCATTTTTTAATCCTTTCATCAATGCCTCTACTTTTCCAGGGTCTACCTTGTTGACATCAAGAGTATTGCTAACCGAAATTGGCTCAGCCCCAAGACAGACTGCGTCGTCTGCTACCATTGCCAGCAAATCGTATCCTAAGGTGTCATATTTTTCTATCGCTTCCGCTATTTGAATTTTTGTTCCAACACCATCATCGTTTTGGACTAAATAGAAGTCACCCATATCTAAAAGTCCGGCAAATCCACCTTCGCCCAAAACTGGCTCACCGATTTTCCCTTTGCGCTCTTTGAAAGTACCTTTTGCAGCTTCGTAAGCGATCTTTGAGCATTTGTCCCCCAAATCGATGTTTACGCCTGACTCTTCGTATGTGGTCATAAATTAGTTGTAGCTAGAGTTTTCTTTATCGCTTACGAGCTTGCCTTTGTCAAGTTTGATAACACGTTTTTTGACTGCGTTTACAAGCTCCTTGTTGTGCGTACAAATTATTATTGTCGTGCCGTGTTGATTAATTTTTTTGAAGAGCTTTGCGAGGGCCTCTGCGTTGGAAGGATCTAAATTCCCGGTTGGTTCATCAGCAAAAAGCTGTTCGGGAGCGTGAACAAGGGCTCTGGCTATTGCGGTGAGTTGCTT
>CAZCLD010000059.1:0-7286 GCA_964499425.1 uncultured Candidatus Peribacteria bacterium
GCGGCCAAATGGCGTTGCCGCAATAAACGTTAAAGCCACTGTGATGCCAATTGATATTTTTTGACTCTTAGGGTATCCCGTATTTATATCTCACAATTAGTTCATTGCTCCACATTTACCATTCGAGTTTAATGTATACAAACGTTATAATTATTCGCGATGATAATTATTTTCTATGATATTAAGGAAATAAAATAGCCGTTGTTTTTTCCCACACATCTTTTCGAGACTTAAAAGCCTATGAAAATTTACGGAAATTTTGAGGGTGCATACTCATCAAGTAATAGGACCTTAGAGGCCAATATGTCTGTGATACTTTCCCTCTCCCGTGCGTATAAATCGCTGGTTGATATACCTATCTCCTTTCTGGGTTGAGGTTATTTTTTAGGCAAAAAAATAATACCATATTCCAACCCGGGAGGGATACCCGTAGTTTCATAGTCTCATCACCGGTTTTCTGGCTATCTGATATCATGGGAGCCCTACAAGCTATCTCAAGGTAACCTGCCATACATGATGTGGGAAATTAAGGAAAAATTGCAGAAAATAGATCATAATAAGGATAGTTGTTGACTCCAAGGAGTGTTTTGGTAGAATGCCATGGAGGTTTTTATTATGATTACAGGCAGTTAACATTCAGGGCATGGTTGGGCACTCAAGTGTCCGGGCAGAAGTTAAAAGCATCAGATGGGAGGAATCCCTTGCAGTGACCATATTACAGCCTCTATCCCATTTTGGATAATGATTCTATGTGAAGAGTTGGACTCAGAGAGCAGAAGGTGGGAACCTTTTTAGGCCATGAAGACGATTGAATATGAATGAAAATAATGGTAGAAAATTTGATGGTGTATTGAGTAAGATGCCAAGCGCATTTTGGCTTTGCTTACATAGCCGTGGGCAAAACCGGACAAAGCATCAGATACCGAGGATATCGACTACAACCTAACTGCTACAAATAAATAATAAAATACAATTATTGTTAAAGAGGGTGCTATCAAAAAGTGACTACTCTCTACCATGCCCGATTCTTTGCTTATGAATTGACCCGCCAAGGCGGAGATGGCGTAGAGCGTCTATCCAGGTCCCTTTTTGATGCCTGCGTGGATTTGAATCCCCACCAGATCGAAGCCGCCCTTTTCGCCCTTCGCTCCCCTGTAACAAAGGGAGTTCTATTCGCGGATGAGGTCGGTCTTGGAAAAACAATAGAAGCGGGTCTGGCTATCTGCCAGAGGTGGGCGGAACGACACAGGCGCGTCCTAGTCATCTGTCCGGCATCTCTCCGAAAACAGTGGGCGATGGAACTTGAGGAAAAGTTTCACCTGCCTACACTGGTTCTCGATGCGAAAACCTACCGTGAGCAGGTGCGGGAGGGGAATCCAAATCCTTTCATGAATGGACATATCGTAATCTGTTCAATGCACTTCGCTAGCAGCCGCGCGGCCGAAATCAAACCCATTCAATGGAATCTCGTTGTCATTGATGAGGCACACAAACTGCGCAATGCCTATCGGCAGAGCAACCGAATGGGTCAAAATATTCGATGGGCTCTGGAGGATCGCCGTAAGGTTCTTCTCACTGCGACCCCTCTTCAAAACTCCCTTCTTGAGCTGTATGGTCTTTCAACCATAATAGACGATCAAATTTTTGGCGATCTCCCTTCCTACCGGACCCAATATGTCAACATTGGAGGTAATCTTAAGGAACTCCGTGAAAGGCTTCAGTCCTTTTGCATACGCACCTTGCGTAGCCAAGTTGTAGAATTCATTCAGTATACAGAACGTAGGCTCATTACCTTTCCGTTCAAACCCACCGAGCAAGAACATAAGCTTTACGAGGCCGTCTCAGATTTTCTCAAACGCGAAGATACTTACGCCCTCCCTCATCAGCAAAGGCATTTGACAGCATTAATCGTCCGTAAGTTGCTTGCGTCATCCTTTCAGGCATTGGCGGGTACGCTGGAGGTCATGCGTGAAAGGCTCATAGGGATGCGCAACCAGGCCAAGGTGGAGGCTAATCTTGCAGAGCGCATAATTGAAGAAGAGGAGATCGGGGATGAATTGCTTGATGAAGCACTGAACGGCGAGAACGGCGAATCGGTCTCTGAAGCTGCAGGATCAGAGGAAGAATCTATTAAGATTGACAAACAGAAGCTTAATGCCGAGATCGAACAACTTTCGCAGTACATCAGTTGGGCTCGCAGCATTGGCATAGAGACTAAAACGCGCGTGCTTCTCAAGGCTCTGGAAATCGGCTTTACCGAAATGGAGAAGATTGGGGCATTCCAAAAGGCGATAATTTTCACAGAATCTCTAAGAACCCAACAGTTTCTGAGGGATTTCTTAGAATCCAATGGATATGCTGGCCGAGCAATAACCTTCAATGGTACCAATAGAGAGTCGGATTCCACTCGTATCTATAGGCAATGGCTTGAAGTCAACAAAGAAAGCGGTCGTGTTTCTGGATCGCGACCAATAGATGTACGCACGGCTATCATTGAATATTTTCGAGATAACGCAAGCATCATGATTGCCACGGAAGCAGCATCAGAAGGCATAAATCTCCAGTTCTGCTCTTTGGTGATAAACTTTGACCTCCCTTGGAACCCTCAACGTATTGAACAGCGCATCGGGCGATGCCATCGTTATGGACAGAAATACGACGTGGTAGTCATCAACTTCCTCAACGAACGTAATGCAGTTGATCGCCGCGTTTATGAGCTGTTGAACGAGAAATTTGGTTTATTCATGGGTATATTTGGTGCGTCAGATGAGGTCCTTGGTAGCATCGAATCTGGCGTAGACTTTGAGCGTCGTATTTTGGATATCTACCAACAGTGTCGCACGCAGGGTGAGATTGAAGCCGCATTTGAATCCCTGCGAAAGGAGCTTGACGAATCTATCGCTTCTCGCATTCAAGAAACCAGGAAAATCCTGCTTGAGCATTTTGATGAGGATGTGCATGCCCGACTTCGCGTAAATCTTACCGGCGCTCAGGAGCAACTCGACCGCGTAGGCCGCATGTTCTGGACTTTAACGCGCTTCATCCTGGGCGGCAAGGCCGCGTTTGATGACCAGGCGCTTTCATTCCGCCTAA
Source organism: uncultured Candidatus Peribacteria bacterium (assembly GCA_964499425.1). Lineage (GTDB taxonomy): Bacteria > Patescibacteriota > Gracilibacteria > UBA1369 > LOWO2-01-FULL-3 > JAQBYK01. The sequence continues at coordinate 3,094 of CAZCLD010000059.1, forward strand.
CCGACCCACCGTTGTCCTCGGTCCAATCAGGTACATACCACATGATTTCGAAGGATCGGGAAAATGTCCCCGGCGAGTTCCTCTATCGTTTAGGCCACCCGCTCGGTGAGTTCGTTATCCAGGCAGGAAAATCCCAATCAACGCCTGTCGCGAAGGTGAAATTTGACATCTCTGGACATCAGACAAAAATCTCAATGGTCGAGGAATTAAAAGGCAAATCCGGCTGGCTAATTTTACAAGAGTTAATCATTGATTCATTTGAACGCGAGGAGTATTTGCTGTTTTCAGGCTTTGATGACGGCGGAAAGACTCTTGACCAAGAGAACTGTGAGAAACTTTTTATTTGCAGAGGCCAAGTATTAGGCGGGCTGGATGTGCCGGAAGGTGATAGGCAGCGCCTCTCGGCAGACGCGGACCGCCATACCAAGGCGACTATCAGTAAGTCCCTTGAGCGCAACAGCCGTTATTTCAACGAAGCTCGCGAACAACTCGAAAAGTGGGCCGACGATATGGTGATAGCGGTTGAAAAAGAATTACGCGATACTAAAGAGCAGATCAAGGCATTTAATCGCCAATCGAGGCAAGCCACTACTGTTGCGGATCAGCACCAGCTTCAAGAGAAAATCAAGGATCTGGAGAAGAAAAAACGACGTCAGCGGCAACGAATTTTTGATGTTGAGGATGAGATTATGGAAAAGCGGGACGCACTGATAGACTCATTGGAGAAACGTATGCAACAAAAAACATCCAGTAAGCCTCTTTTTACTATACGATGGGAAATAACTTGAGGAGTAAAATCATGAATGAAATATCTACCTTTACAAGCGATAAGCAGCCCCTTCAAGATATCCTCAAAAGCATAGCACAGGAAGAAATCCAGTTGCCTGAATTTCAGCGTGGTTGGGTTTGGGATGATGATCACATTCAAAGCTTATTGGCTAGCATCTCGCTTAGCTATCCAATCGGCGCCGTCATGATGCTTGAAAATGGTAATCCAGATGTTCGCTTCAAACCACGTCCGGTTGAAGGTGTAAAATTGAATGGAGATGTCGAACCCGAGCATTTCATCCTTGATGGTCAGCAACGTTTAACATCACTATATCAAGCACTTTCACTGAATGAGCCTGTCAAAACGCTTGACAATCGGAAAAAAGAGATATTACGCTGGTACTATATAGATATGGAAAAGGCTCTAAATCCTCATTTGGATCGTGAAGATGCTATTATTAGCCTACCAGAGGATAAAATCATAAAAAGGTACCGCAATGAAGCTGAGAAGGATTATTCTACTCCACAAGCTGAATACAAGAACTTGCTTTTTCCAGTATCTAACATTTTTGATCCCGCTGACTGGCGTCGAGAGTTTAATTTGTACTGGCAGCATGATGTCGAAAAAAGTAGGTTCTTCGATCTATTCGAAAGAAAAGTTATCGAATGTTTCAAGCAGTATCAAGTACCAATGATAATACTCCGTAAGAGCACACCAAAACTTGCAGTCTGCCAGGTATTTGAAAAAGTGAACACAGGTGGAGTTTCATTAACGGTGTTTGAATTGATTACAGCTAGTTTCGCGGCTGACGGCTTCAATTTAAGGGAGAATTGGGAAGGTAAATTTGAGAAAGGTATAAAAGTATTTGAAGGGCGAAAAGATGCTTTACATAAACAAAAAATCCTTCAATCAGTCGGTGCAGATGAGCTTTTACAGGTGATAGCACTTCGCACAACATACGAACGAAAGCAACGTGATCCTAACGCAGCTGTCAGTTGTAAAAGAAACGATATTCTCAAGCTTGTTTTAAGCGAGTACCAGAAATGGGCTGATACGGCTACAAACGGATTTATCAAAGCGGGCAAATTGCTCTTTCAGCAGAAATTTTATTCGAATAGAGATCTCCCTTACGGCACACAGTTAGTCCCTCTATCCTCATTATTGGCTCTATTAGACGATAAGGCAGATAATGACGCAGTTCGAGAGAAACTTATCCGATGGTTCTGGTGTGGTGTATTTGGTGAATTGTATGGAAGCGCGGTAGAAACGCGCATGGCGAGAGATTTATTGGAAGTATCTAATTGGATGGATGGCGCTGACGAACCTTCAACAGTTCTCGAGTGCATTTTCGTTCCTGCTCGTTTATATACACTTCGAACCCGCAACAGTGCGGCCTACAAAGGGCTTTATGCATTGTTAATGCGTGATGAATGCCTTGATTTCCGCACGGGTGAACCAATTGATGTTCAAACCTATTTCGAAGACTATATTGATGTCCATCATATTTTTCCCCGCGACTGGTGCAATAAGAATAATATTGAACCAAAATTCTATAACTCAATCATCAATAAGACACCTCTGGCTTATAGGACAAATCGCATCATTGGTGGAAATGCGCCAAGTATTTACTTGCAAAAATTGAGAGAAGATACGGGGATTACCGAAGAGCGCCAGAACGAAATTCTCGAGTCGCATGTTATTGACGTTGATGCGTTAATGAGCGATGATTTCTGGACTTTTTACGAAACCCGTAAAGAAGCTTTACTCCAGCGAATAGAGAATGCGACCGGTAAGAAAATAGCCCGAGAAGACAAAAGGGATTTAGCTATCGTTGAATTGGACGAATCTCCTGAAGATATTGATGAGGGTGAAGACCGATGAAATCATTCGATAAACTCAAAACAAAACTCGCTGAGTTGTTCCAGCTGGATCAGGCCGACCTGGACTTCGGCATCTATCGTATCATGAACGCACGGCGGGACGAAATAAACAGGTTCCTGGAGAGAGATTTGCTGCCTCAGGTTCGCGAGGCGTTTGGTGAATATAAATCGAGCGATAAAGCTGAGCTTCAGAAAGAGCTCGACAAGATCGCGGAAGGCATAAGAGCAGGCGGGATGGACCCGGAGAAATCTCCCAAGGTTCAAGAGTTACGGGCGCGACTTACCGAAGAGGCGGTGGACATCACAGCCTTGGAAAATGAGGTGTTCGATCATCTGTATAGCTTTTTCAGTCGCTATTACGATGAAGGCGACTTCATCTCCCTTAGACGCTATAAGGAGGGTGTTTACGCCATCCCTTACGAGGGTGAGGAGGTCAAACTCCACTGGGCCAACCATGATCAATATTATATCAAAACCACAGAATATTTCCGCGATTACGTCTTCAAGTCCACGAGCGGTCACCGAGTTCATTTCAAGATAATTGAGGCCGATACTGAGAAGGATAATGTCAAGGCCGGCAACGGCAAGGAACGAAGGTTTATACTCCATGGGGAGAAACCCGTTTCTCAGAAGGAGGATGAGCTAATTATCCGATTTGAGTATAGACCCGATGCGAACAAGCGTAAACAGGATGCCATCAACGATGAGACGGTTAGGCGCGTTTTTAAGCATTTTGGTACCGATTCCCTTGCGGTCTGGCAGCATCGCCTCTCTGCCAAATGGAACCGCTCAGACGGCACGGAAACAGATAAGACTATACTGGATAAGCACCTTTTTGATTACACACGAAGAAACACATTCGACTATTTCATCCATAAGAATTTAGATGGCTTCTTGCGGCGTGAACTTGACTTCTACGTCAAGAACGAAGTCATGCGGTTGGACGACATCGAGGAGGAGTCTGAACCGCGCGTGGAGCAGTACCTTTCTAAGATCAAGGTCATCCGACAAATCGCCCACAAGATTATCGACTTCCTGGCGCAGATAGAGAACTTCCAGAAAAAGCTCTGGCTCAAGAAAAAGTTCGTGGTCGAGACGAATTACTGTGTGACACTCGACCGCGTTCCGGAAGAGCTGTATCCCGAAATCGCCGCCAATGAAGCGCAACGTGAAGAATGGGTGCGCTTGTTTTCGATAGACAAAATTACAACAGATGTGTTTGGGGGCGTCGATTATTCGAAGCCCTTGGCTGTTGAGTTCCTAAAATCCAGCCCATATCTCGTGGTTGATACGGCACATTTCGAGGGCGACTTCAAAGATAAGTTGCTGTCAGGATTCGATGACATAGAGAAGCAATGCGATGGCTTGCTTCTCAGAAGCGAGAATTTCCAGGCACTAAACCTGATGTCATGCAGGTACAGAGAGCAAATTCAGTGCATTTATATCGACCCGCCATACAACACTGGTGATTCAGAGATTCTTTACAAGAACGAATACATGCTTGCATGCGTATCACGTTCATCGGACCGAACGTTATCGGGAAG
>CAZCLD010000060.1:0-6443 GCA_964499425.1 uncultured Candidatus Peribacteria bacterium
AACACCTGATAGAATTTCGACCTTATCCTTTTCGCGGCGGGTTGTTGAAATTTTGGATCCTTTTGCGGGTTGTCTGCGGTTTACTGCCTTTTGAATATCTTTTTCACTGATTTTGAGTTTTGGTGGGCATCCGTCTATTACTACGCCTGTTGCAGGTCCGTGGGACTCGCCCCAGGTTGTAATACGAAAAATTGTACCAAAAGAATTTCCTGCCATGGACTTAATATATACCTTTTTAAAGGGAAAAACGAGAGTTTATTCTTCTTTCTTTTTTGGAGCTTTTTTAGCCTTTTTCTCCTCTTTTTCTTCAACTACTTCTTCTTTAACCTCAGCTTTCTCCTCTTTTTCCTCTTCCTTCACTTTTTCAACACTTTTTTCTGCTGCGGCCTGTGCTTTTTTCATTTTTGCCATAAATTTGTCGACTCGTCCGGAAGTATCTACTAACTTTTGTTTACCTGTGTAGAAAGGATGACAATTTGAGCAAATTTCAGTTTTGAAATCTTTATCAATAGTTGATCCTGCGACGAAAGTTGCTCCGCAGGCGCAAGTGAACTTGATCTCTTTGTACTTAGGATGAATGTCTGTCTTCATGATTAATTCTTAGCTTCCTTATTTTTGGCTTCGGCAATGTACTTTAAATAGATGATCATTGCAAGACCAATTAGTATTAGGATTAGGATTAATTGTGTGTAGAGGCTGATATTCAGCACGCTCACTTGAAATTCTCTTGAGCGGGATTCGCCGCTGTCGTCTGTTACTGTTAATTTTACTGTGTGATCGCCAAGCTCTCTGAAGATATGTTTGAGAGAATTCCCTTCTCTTACAGGTCTGCCATCGATTTCCCATTCATAACTCACAATGCTTCCGTCTTCGTCAAATGAAGGACTGGCATCGAAGGTGAATTCTTCCAAAAAATCCAGGGTAAGATCTTCATCTGTCAGCTCAATCACTGGACCTTTGTTTAAGGGGAATTCATCTGCTTCATCTCTGATGCCATCGTTGTCATCATCTATGTCAGTATTGTTCCCGATTAGATCTTTGTCAGTATCTATCTGTTCGGTTGGGTCAATGGGAAAGGCGTCTTCGTTATCATTTACACCGTCGTCATCGCTATCTTTTTTCAAAGGATTTAACCCTGTGTTATCTTCTTCGATGTCGCTGATTGTATCTCCATCATCATCTTTGTCGGCGATGTTTCCGATGCCGTCTGAGTCTGTGTCGAGTGTCTCATTTGGATCCAGGGGGAGATCGTCTGATTCGTCGGGAACTCCGTCGTTGTCATCATCATCATCGAGGTTGTCTCCAGTGCCGTCACCATCTGTATCGTATTGTTCATTAGCATTGAGGGGATAGGCATCATTTTCGTCAATTACACCATCGTTATCATCGTCGGGATCTGAGGTGTTTGGATCACCGTCGTGATCTGTGTCTTGGACAACGTAAATATCCGTTACGACCCAATTATTACTTGGATCATCGATTTCTGTCACCCAGGGGAATATTTTTGCAGCGATCTTGTGTGATCCGAAAGATGGATACCAATCTACGAAAACACCGTCACTATTTCCTGAGAAAATTGAAATGACTTGGTCTGATCCGATTTGATTGTCATTGTCGAAAAATCTGACAACACCCAAGAGATCTTTCGTACTGTTGTTTTTTGTCGTGGCGTATATTCGGATAGACTGTCCTTCAAGAAAATTTCCAGTCGAAAAACTTAGGTCTGCACTGTTTATTGATATGTCCCCGTCGTATGCCTGTGCGCTCAAGCTTAGGGCCATGAGAGTCGTGGCACTGACTATTAGTGTTATGAGTTTTCTCATATTAAGCAGGTGTTTTTTCTGCTAGTTTGGTTTGTTTAGCCTGTTTAGCCTTCTTTTTTGGCTTAGCAGCTTTTTTCCCTTCCTTTTGTTGCTGCTCTTGTTCGATTTCTTTCTCTTGGACATGTTCGATAAGAGAAATAGAGGCGACTTTATCGTTAGGCTTCATTCTCATGAGATATACGCCTTGAGTTGCGCGACCTTGAGAAGGAATTTGGCTTGAGTGAAGCCTAATTACTTGTCCTGATTTTGACATTATGATGAGATCTGCGTCGGTATTACTACTAAGTACTTTGGCACCTACTACTTTCCCTGTTTTAGTTGTGATTTGTGCTGTTTTTACACCTGAGCCACCTCTAGTTTGGAAACGATAGTCTTTAACTTTTGTCATTTTTCCTAGACCGTTGCCCATTATTACTAGTACTTCTGCTGTTTCTTTGTCTTTTACTATATCCATTTCTACTACTTGATCACCTGGTTTTAGTTTCATGCCTCTTACTCCAATTGACGCTCGGCCCATTGGTCTTGCATCTTTTTCATTGAAACGAATGCACTTTCCTTCTCGACTTATTAAGACTACTTCGTCTAATTCGCTACATTCTCTGACCCATTCCAGGGAATCTCCTTGTCTGAGCTTGATTGCTATGAGGCCACTTTTTCTAACATTTTTGAAGTCCTCTACCTTGGTTTTTTTGATGGTCCCTTTGCTAGTTGCCATAAAGAGATATTGTTCAGTAAAGGTTTCCCCGGTCTTTAGAATTGCAGTTACAATTTCTCCTTCTTGTAATTGAAGAAGATTTACTATTGCTTGTCCTTTTGCTTGTCTTGAGGCTTTTGGTATTTCGAAAACTGGCAATTTAAATACTCTTCCTTGATTTGTGAAATATAGAAGTTCATCGTGATTGAAGGCGTATTTGATCAGTTTGATTTCGTCTTCTTCTTTTGTCGTGCCTCCGATTATGCCTTTACCTCCACGTTTTTGAGATGTGAAGCTGGAAACTGGGATGCGTTTTATGTAATTTTCTTTGGTTAGCATTACCATTACTGGAGCGTTTGGGATTGTATCTTTTTGGGTGAAGCTACCGATAGCGTTGGGGATCACCTGAGTTCTTCGTTCATCACCGTATTTTTCTTTAACTTCCGCAAATTCATCCTGCATTATTTTTAGGATTTTGGCTTTGGATGAAAGAATTCCTTCAAAGTTTGAAATTAGAGCTAATTTATCTGCTAATTCGTCTTCAATTTTTTGTCTTTCAAGTCCAGCAAGGGTTTGAAGTCTCATATCTAGAATAGCTTTCCCTTGTAACTCAGTTAGTTTGAATTTTTTTATTAATTTCTCTAGCGCTTCTTCCTTGTCAGCCGATTTTTTAATTGTTTTTATGACTTCATCAATGTTGTCGATTGCGATTTTTAGTCCTTCCAAAATGTGTGCTCTTGCCTGAGCCATTTTCAGCAAATATTCGGTACGTTTTGTTATGACGACTTTTCGATGAGTAATGAAGTGATCCAAGACTTGTTTTAGGTCAAGTAGATGAGGTTGGATTTCATCAACTAGTGCTATCATGTTCATGTTGAACGAAGTCTGGAGCTGAGTGTATTTGAACAACTGATTCAGGATTTTTTTAGGGTAGCTGTCTTTCTTGAGTTCGATTACGACGCGGATGCCATCCTTGTTGGATTCATCACGAATATCCGTGATGCCAGTGAGCTTTTTGTCCCTAACTAGGTCTGCAATTTTAGTGATCAGATTGGATTTATTTACCTGATATGGGATCTCTGAAACTATGATGCTAAATTTCTTTCCTTTCTTTTCAACAATCTCTGTCTTAGCTCTACACACCATTCCTCCTCTTCCAGTAGAGTAGGCGGTTGTTATGTCTTCGTTATTGTATATTAGCCCACCTGTTGGGAAATCTGGCCCTTTTATAAATTCCATTAATTCTTCAATGCTTGCTTCAGGATTCTCAGATAAGTGCATGAGCCCATCAATCAATTCTCCTAGGTTGTGTGGAGGAATAGATGTTGCCATTCCTACGGCTATACCGGTTGTCCCATTTAGAAGAAGCTGAGGGAGTTTAGTTGGAAGGACAGTTGGTTCTTTGTAACGACCATCGTAATTGTCTCTCCAGCTTACTGTTTCTTTTTCGATATCTTCGAGCAATTCATCCGAAATTTTTTCCATTTTTGCTTCTGTATAACGCATGGCTGCGGGACTGTCGCCGTCAATAGACCCAAAATTCCCCTGTCCTCTCACTAATTCGTATCTCATTGCAAAATCTTGTGCCATCCTGACCATGGAATCATAAACTGCGCTATCTCCGTGAGGATGATATTTTGCTAAAACTTCACCAACAACTGCTGCAGATTTGCGGAATGATGCGCTTGATTTTAAACCCATTTCGTTCATTGCATGGAGGATGCGTCTGTGCACTGGTTTTAGCCCATCTCTTACGTCTGGTAATGCACGAGAGACTATAACGCTCATAGCATATTCCAAATACGAATCTTCCATTTCGCTTGATATATTCTTGTTTTGAAGATTTCCTTTGGTTGGATTATCAAATAACTCTAAATTTTCGGGTGCTTTTTTTTCTTTCTTATTGGCTTTTTTCTTCTTAGGGTCATTATCTTTCGTTGCCATATTTAGGGGGAATTAATGTTTTGTGTGAGCGAATACTAGCATAAATATTCCTCCGAATACAGGTGAATTAAGGGGTAAAACTATACCAATGACCTTGTTGAATTATTGAATTTCTGGTAGAATATCTAGATTGAATTTTTAGAGATCTCATATGGCAGAAGTTGATACAAAAACACAAAACGCGCAGACTGCACAAACTGCTTCGGGGACCACACCTGCTCAGGATAGCAAGGGTGTTTTTTCTGGTGACAAAGGGAAAGAATCTGAATCGCCAGAGTGGCTTAAGAGTGCGTCCAAGAATGCTCAAGGCCAAATTGCTGATGTATCTGGGGAGGAAGCGCAGGGGGGGATAAAGAGCTTTAGGCAGGAGAAACCTACTGATACTGAGTTGGGTTTGAATCCAGGTACGCGAGTTGAGGTTGCAACTACGAAGAAGGTTGTAGCAAAGGCTGATACGGATGCTGCTAAGAAAATGCTTGAGGCGGGCTTTGACCCAAAGACAGGTAAGCGTCTTGGTGGGAAACAATTGGAGGCTGCTAAAGCTGAGTTTGAAGCTAAATCGGAAACTGAAACAAAAAAGGATGAAGTTGAAAAGAAGCCAGCTGCGACTGAGGGGGCTGCACCCGAGACTGGGACAAAACCTGAAGGGAAAAAGGGGATACTAAATAATCTTAAATCCCTTTTTGCGACTCGCAAAAAAGAACAGCAAGGGACTGTTGATAAAGTTGATGAGTCTTTAGAGAAAGCGAAAGAAACTGGTACGAAAGCAAATATTTCTCCGGAAGAAAAAAAGAACTACATTGAAGCGGAGAAAATTTATCAAGAAGGCCTTGCTAGTGTGAAGGATCTTATCTCTCCTTCTTCAATGGAAATCCAGTACGACAAGATTCGTATGGACGGGCTTTTTGTTCAGTCCTTTTATGTTTTTTCATACCCTCGTTATTTGGAGGTCAACTGGTTGGCTCCTGTCATTAATTACGATGTGACAATAGATATTTCTCAATTTATCTATCCAATCGATTCTGGAACTATCATGAAGACTTTGAAAAAGAAGGTTGCACAGATGCGTTCGAGTATGCGAATTTCTGCGGAGAAAGGAAATGTGAGTGATCCTGCAGTAGAGACTGCCTTGGAGGATGCTGAGCAATTACGTACACAGATCCAGAGGGGTGAGGAGAAATTCTTCCAATATGCCCTATATTTTACTCTCTATGCTAAATCAGAAAAGAAACTGACCAAGGTTACAAAGCAATTGGAAAGTCTGTTGTCTGGGAAATTGATTATGACAAAAAGGGCTCAAATCCAGGCGGAGCATGCATTAAATGCTACTTTGCCACTTTGTCTTGATGAGCTCTATACAATTAGAAATATGAATACCGGTCCACTTTCTACTACTTTTCCTTTTACTTCTTCCGATCTTACGTCTGATAAAGGGATTTTGTATGGAGTGAATCGACATAATGATAGTTTGATTATTTTTGATAGATTTGCCTTGGAGAATGCCAATAGTGTTGTCTTTGCGAAATCTGGTGCTGGTAAATCTTATGCGGTGAAATTGGAGGTTTTGAGAATGATGATGATGGGGACGGATGTTATTATTATTGATCCGGAAAATGAGTATGAGGACTTGGCGAGTACCGTTGGGGGGGCTTATTTGAAGCTGAGTTTGAATAGTAGCAGAAGAATTAATCCTTTTGATTTGCCTAAACCTTTGGCTGGGGAGGATATTCAACCTGGGGATTTGCTTAGATCCAGCATTATTAGTCTGCATGGATTGCTCAAGTTGATGTTGGGTGAGATGACTCCCGAGGAAGAGAGTATTTTGGATAAGGCACTTATAGATGTTTATGCCCTGAAGGGTATTACACTTGAGGTTCCAGATCCATCGGTATTCGCGCCACCTACAATGGAGGATTTGCAGCAGATTTTAAACTCTATGGATGGGGCAGAGAGCTTAGTTCAAAGGATTTCTAAGTATACTA
>CAZCLD010000061.1:0-6097 GCA_964499425.1 uncultured Candidatus Peribacteria bacterium
ATACTTGTGATATTTTTGCTTGGAATAACTCTGAAACTTGCTTAGAATGGTTCTCGCGTCCCGCTTTTGCGGGAGCGAGAACTAGGGTCAGTAGCTCAGTTGGTAGAGCAGTTGCCTCTTAAGCAATTGGTCCAGGGTTCGAGTCCCTGCTGACCCACCATGAAAATATAGCCTCGCCAACGGCGAGGGTAGGTTTTCATAATGATTATGTGTGGGACTCGAACCCAGGGTCGAAGGCTCGCGAGAGTCATGCCGCGGGTCCCCGCCGAAGGTGGGGAGCGGTGTCCCTGCTGACCCACCAGAATTAATTTGAGATTAATTGTCAAAGGATGTAGTATTCTTTTTACATTATTTATTAATTATTCCTTATGAATAAGAAGATCGAAAAGGCTATTAATAAGCAGATTCAAGCTGAGTTCTATTCTGCGTACATGTATCTTGCGATGGCGGCATATTGCGAGGCTGAGGACTATTTGGGTGCTGCAAACTGGATGAAAATCCAGGCTCAGGAAGAGGTCACTCATGCTATGAAGTTTTACGATTTCGTAAATCAAGTTGGAGGAAAGGTTGAGTTGTTCTCAATTGAAGCGCCTCCAAAGGCATATGGCTCTTTGCTGAATATGTTTGAGGAAGGGTTGAAGCATGAAAAACTAGTGACTAAATTGATTCATGATTTGTATGAGCTTGCTCATAAAGAGAAGGATTATGCTTTTGAAAGTTTCCTAAAATGGTATGTAGATGAGCAGGTTGAGGAAGAAGCGAATGCTACGGAGATAATTGCTAAGATAAAATCGGTGGGCTCTTCAAAAGAAGGATTGTTCTTGATTGATCAGGAATTAGCGAAAAGGACTTTTGTTGATGAGACTTTGTAGCTGAGGGAGTTATAACTTTGACAGATTGTTGAATACTAAATAGACATTTGCTTTTGACATAACTTAAAAATGGTGCTACGTTCTTGCAGAAATTTTCTGTGACTTATGATAGATAAAAATAAGCATGATGGAGAAGGTTCTTCCTCTGATATAGAACTTGCACCTGATAGAGCCCCACGTTCAGTAAATCGACGAGCTTTGGATGGAATTGCGAGATCTATTGCTGGTAGCGGTGGGCGTACTGGGAGGAGGATTCGTGCGACTTTAACGGAAAGGACTGATGGTGGCTCTGATGGTCCAGTAGAACAGGATGCGGGTCCATCGTCTACAAGCAGGCCGAATTTTGTGTCTGTGTTGGATAGTGCGGCAACTCAATTCCTTGAAGACGCTTTGTTGAATGGCACTGACGTAGAAATAGTGCAGGCAGTTTCGGGTGAAACTTTAGTGGGAAGGTTAAGGAAAGTTGGGAGTGCGAGTACTTTTGCGCTGCTTCCAAATGGTACTGTCGGAAGAGTAGTGCCGATTGAGCTTAATGATTTAGTTAGAATTGGAGATAAAGAAAGGGGAAGAAGGCGCATGGTTAGGCTTCCCGAGGCAGCAAAAGAGGGGAGTCTATCAGTGGAAGAATCAGTTTCTCCAGAGCCTGTTGATGAAGGTCCAGTGTTATCCCCTGAGGATTTAGCTGAGCAAGCAGCGGCGGCAAAGCGATCGGGCATTTCCAGAAGAGCTGCAGCAACTCGTCTACGCAAAGAGCGGCTGAGTTCTGGGCGTGATCTTAGGGTGGGACTTTTCTTAGAGGCTGTTGATGCTTTGGATGATGTAAAAGCTAGGGCAAATATGGAAGCTTTTCTCACACTTTCTGATGAGACTATTAATGGTGCGATTGCTCTTTTGGAGCGACGTGACGGCCCATCTGCTCAATTTTTGAGAGAGTTGGTTGATGCCGAAGGGGACATAGATGGAGCGGCACAAAAGGCATTTAGAAATTATTGTAGGGCAAAGAGATTTACAGGAGATTTGGCGGCACTTGGCACAGTTCTTTCTTATGTGAATTATATGTTGAAGGACTCTGGTGTGCCAACTGCCTCAACAAAAGCTGCTGGTACTACTGAGACTGCACAAGGGACGAGACTTAAACTTGATAGATTACCTACCAATGAAGATGAAGGGAATTTGGGTAATATATTTTCTTCAGTGGATTTTGCGGATGAACCGGGAAAGGCTACTCCTCTTCGTGTTGTGCATAGTAGAGCTAATGCTATAGCTGGGCGTCTTGAAGCTGAACAGCAGCAGCTTCTTGTGAGAGCTCTTGTTTTTCAATATTATGGAGTTTCATTTGAGGATTTAGAACTCTTGCCGATTATTGATTTGGAAGGGACTATTGGAAGGGCAAATAGACAATTGGCTAAGCATGGGTTCGTTATACATGCAAATAATAATGTGGCAGTTCTTGCGGAAATAAATAAGCCTGTGATGCTTTCTCCAAGTATTGCGCATGCTACAGGGTATAGAAAACGTCTTGAGCAACATGTCTCAGGAACATCAGATGATGCTAGAGGATTGGCGCAGGCTGAGGCTGTCAGACTTGAGGAAAGAGCAGCGGCAGAAACGAGAAGGAAAGGAGCGCCAATTCGTAAAGCACGTGAGCGTGCTCGGAAGCAAGGAGTTCGTTCATATATAACCTCTACTAATAATAAAAGCAGAAGGGTTGTTGATATTCAGGCTGATACGGAGAGTTTTGTGAGGGGGACACGTGAGGAAATTGATGGCGTTGTAGCTTTGTTGGATGCTTCTGAGCATCGTGGTCAAAAAGCAGTCGCTATGTATTTAAGCAAGCTTCGGTCTGAAACCGGAGAGGAAGCTATTGCAGCAGCTACTGGGGAATTTTATAGAGCGGCTCATATTTTTGAGAGGAATAGAACTCCTGAGCGTGTGCTCACTTTTGTGAATAGAGCGATAAGGGATGCTGTAGCAACTTCTAAGGATATTGGTGTAAGAGAGGCTGGGACTAGAGCTGTGCAGCTTACGAAGCTTCCGGGTATGGAGGGAGCTTCAGAGGCAATTGATGACGATTTTGTTCATGGTGGATTTAGATTAGTAACTGGGTCATTTGATGGGATAAAACTTCTTCATAAACGCGCGTCAGAAATTGCACATGAGCTCAGGACTGAAGCGAGCCGAAATCCTTATAATAATGGCAAGATGTTGACGCTGGCTCTTGCCCATCAATACCATGGTGTTTCACTTGAGACTTTGGCGAAATTGCCTTTAATGATTAGACCAAATGGCGATCCTGACTTGAATGCTGTGATTGAAAAGACCAATGTAGGTCTTCGCAAGTTTGGGTTGGCTATTTATGTGAGAAATGGTTTTGCGCTTTTGGCTCAGGATACAAGTGAAGAAGGTAATGTGGGGACTGTTGGAGTCGTATCCAAGAGGCAGAAGAGATATCCGGTAAGTCCGCTTAAGGCTGAGTATCTACAGTAGAAGCTAGTTCGTCTCTGAATACTTCAAGGAATTCTGCTGTAGTCCCTAGTGCTAGGGCGATCGTTGAATCTGCTCTGCCCTGGTCTGGATCTTTGTCCTTACCGTATGCCTTTTCAAGTGCATCTAATGCGTGAGTTGTAAACTTATACTCGCTTCTTGTTGGATCAGTTTTTTCAGTGCTAATAAATCCTTCGTATTGAGCCAATATTTCTTTCAATATTGGAATTACCTTGAGGTCTATATCTTTCTGTGACATTCCTGCGTCTGAAACTAGTTCTTCTATGTTTTTCTCTAATCCTTCAGGGATTTCTAGCTTCATTTCTCTCAAGTATTGATAGTAGCTGTGTAGGCCGATAGCTATTTGTAGGTTGGCGGCTTGTAAGCTGTGTTCTTCTTTTAATATGTCTGCGGCTTCGTGCAGTTTGGATAATGCTTTTTCATAGAACCTTCTTGCCGCATCACTTGTTCCTGTTAGGAGGGTATCGTTTGCGTCAAATTTGAATACACTTTTCACAGTTTTTGATACGATTCTTGCAACTACGTATATTGAAGCTAGATTTGCTGATACAGATCCCAGAGCAGAAGTTCCAACTGACTGTACTTTCTCCAATAATGGAGCTAAGTCTACTCCAGCTTGATTCGAAAGTTCAATTATATTTGCAATTTGGGGGCTAAGTATTGAAAAGCCACAGGACACAGCCAACAAAAATAAGGTTGTTAGAAATGCTTCGAGCATGTCTGCAGTTAGCTCTATCCCGAATTCCATGAATTTTTCTTTCACTTTCTCGAGTGAGATTGTGAACCATGCAATACCAGTAACTGCAAAAATTGCTGTTAGTATGGCAAGATAAGCTCCTGGATTGAGGATTACTCCTGGTGTAGCGATTGCCGTAAAGAATACAGCATTTCTCATTACTGGTACGTATTTATCAACTACTGATTCATCAATCATTGCGCGTTCCATGGGGTTGAGTCCCAATCTTCTGAGGGTTTTCATCATTGCTTCGGCAGCGGTTTTAAAGGGGAGATTTACCACTCCTACTATTCTGCTCCATGTTTTTGCGATGATTGAAGAGACTATATTTCCTTCTTTTTCTGCACCCTCTAGTGGCTGTGAAACAGCTTCGATTGTAGTTGTTTTGGCTTCTTTGGTAGTCCTGTCGTGGTCTTCCATAGGGAGTAATTAATAAGCATGTGACTATAGCTGGTTTTGGCAAACTTGTCAAGGTCTGGGTTGAAGAAGGCCCTGTTTTCACCTCTTGACAAAACTCGATATTTTGTTAGAATGTGCCTCTGTGTAACCAAATATCTGATGCGTCCACTTAAAGAATTTGTAGAAGATCGGTCATTAATTGATAGGAAGGGCCTTGGAACTGGTGAATCTGAAGTCGATTTATCTGAGGATTCTCCTGTTGAAAGTGGAATAGCTGAGCTTAGATCAAGAGTATTAGCTGCTTTTAATCTCCAAATTCTTGAGATTAAATCAAGTATTGCTACATCTTTTGATTCTCTAGGAGCTTATGATTTGAGTGCTGTGACAAGAATTGTGAATGCTAAATTGGATAGCTTTGTGTCCCAACTTTTGAGAGATGGTAAGCTGAATTTAGGTGTTAACGATGAATTGGTTCATACACAGATTGAGCTTCCGGATGATCTTGCTAGATTCTTAGAAATTATTGAGTTTATATCTGAATTATTTGGAAGAATTAATAGCCTCAAAGCAGAGGCTTCTCTCAAAAAAGTAGGATTTGAAGCTAAGGTTGTTGGAGCTAGGGATGATTTGGAGGTGTTGAATGAAATTCCAATCAGTAGGAGAGGTGAAGAATGGAAGAGAGGTGAATCCAGAGCGCTTGGTACTGTTGAGAGATTTGATAGGAAGGCAAGTGGAACGAAAAGGAGGATAAGAGTCTTGGATTCAAAATGTCAATCAGTTTTGAATTCAGTTGGTTCTTTTGAAGAATTGGAAGCTGCGCTTGAGGAGCTGATTGTATTTTTGAAGTCTGGTTGGATAGAAGGTAGAGAAGCAAAGGCAATGTTAGCTGATATGCATTCAAATGGTGGTGTTGACAGGGATTTGTTTGCTGCTGATTTTAGTACAAGGGTGAATGGAGGTGCCAGGACTGGGGTTGCGAAGCGTGTTCGGTCTTCGAGATCAAGGGTGGTTGCATTGGCAGCTGCAATTGGAGGAGCAGCAGCCTTGTTGGCTACCATAGTGTTGACAAATTCGCCAACAAAAAGTACTAAACCAGTGAAGATTCCTAGTGGATCAGAACTTAAAGCTGGACCTGGTCTTATGGCTGGGAAGTATGCTGATTATTTTGGAGAGGGGTCTGTTGAAAAAGCTAGAGATTATTTAAGAGATATAAACTTAAAAGGTATGAAATCTATTATTGCCCATACTGATAAGCGTATAGAGGTTGGTCATTTATTTCCGGCGGTAATAGATGGCAGAAGTCCTGGTAAGTTAAGAGAGATTATGCCAAGACCTTACTACGCAACTGGACGTGTTTTAGCTGTTGAGGAAGAGCCTAATGGGGCTGGTTCATTTCATAAAACGGTTACTCTCTGGATTGAATTTACTGGTGTTCCTGAATGGTCGTACCAAACTACACTTGAAGTCACCACTGATGGTATGCCTCCGTACTGGGGTGGGTCGACAGATATCTAATTTCTCATTCTAATGAGAAAAATGAACCCAGACTCTTGACTAAATGGCTTTTTCCTGCTTTAATGTGCGA
>CAZCLD010000062.1:0-6074 GCA_964499425.1 uncultured Candidatus Peribacteria bacterium
CTAGATTTAGCCAAACTAAATAGTATTGGTTCAATGTAACGTTCAGATTATCTGCCTTAACGAATCTATCTGAATCTTCCATAACCCAGGCAGACTTAAACCGATCCTTGAATGGCTCTACCAGCGTGCTTAAACTTGCGTTATTTGAGGCAACCAAAATCCATCCTCCAGACGCAGACTGCACAAATGGGACATCCGATTTTTGAGTAGTCGCTTTTAGACAATATGCTTTTGCTTCCTTACCTGAAATTAGTACCAATCCTTCTCCTCCCTTGAATACATGATTCGGATCAGTTATTTCCGCTGTATCGGCTCCAAATGGTCCTTTTGGATAGGTATGAAAATATTTGGTTTCAGGCCTATATTGAGCGAATAGTATTCTCTCTGCTGCTGGATCAATACACTCAACCAATTTACTTATGGTGCTGTCAGCGGTGGGATGAACGTAGTTTACCCCTGGTTTTAGGGTAATGAACGATTCATTGGAATCCGCATATTTTGTGTCAAATACTGCCTTGTCGTTGTCATCGTATTCAAGTGATCCTTGGCGTCCGTCTTTTGTCATACCTTGGAGGCCACTTCCTAGTGAAAGGCTTGGGGGAGCCGTATCACTCACTCCTTTGTTGAATCCAAAGTAGTAACTAGTGAGAGTTGCACCAATAATTATTGCAATCACTAGGAATACAGCTAGAACGTTGTTGGATTTGATTGTTTTTGTCATTTTTTTTATGTTTATTTTTTATTTTTACCTTTTGTTATTATACCATATTTGCCGCCTCTTCTCAAGTCGCCTGGGTTTCTACCCACTGAAGAAGAATGCCGCAATAACTGGGGCAACAACGCTTGCCATAAGGGCAAATACTGCAATGATGGCAACGATTGATAATCTTTTTCTTTGTGCGCGTGTAAATCGCATATTTATTCGGTTACAGTTATGGTTACTTCAGCTTTTGAGACTGTGTTCTCTGAGTCTGATATTTCTAGGGTTACATTGTACTCTCCTGCCTCTTCGAAAGTGTGATTTGGTTTTGCAGAGGTTGAATTTGAGCCGTCATCAAAATCCCAAAGATAACTTGTGATTGTTCCTGTGGAACACCCTGGATCAAATGTGGTTTCCAATGGTGCTTCTCCGGTTTCAAATACAGAAGTAAAGCAAGCACTTAGTGGTATTTCTCTTACTGTTACAGCTAGTTGAGCTGTATCGGCAGAATTATCTGAACCTATTACCTTTACTGACGCATTGTAAGTACCGATGCCGGTATATTTGTGGCTAATAGTCGCTGATCCCAGTTTAGGAGAAGAGCCATCACCGAAATCCCATTCATAACTAGTTATTTGTCCATCTGTAAATGTTGAGCCACTAGCATCAAAATTGACTGTAAGAGGAATGTTCCCTTCGATTTTGTCAGCTTCAAGATTTGCCGTAATCCCCTGAGCTTCTACCTTTACTACTAATGTAGCGACTCCAACGTTGTCATCCGCATCCGTAACTGAAAGTTTGATTGTATAGGTACCCTCATTTACAAATGTATGTCCAACTGACTCGCCTACACCAAATTGACTTTCGTCGCCGAAATCCCATGAGTAATCCACAATATTATTGTCGCTATCGGTAGTCTGTTTTGCATCTAGGACTAGTGATAAAGGTGCTGTCCCTTCGAGAGCTAATTCTCCTTCCTTTATAGTAGGTATACTGAATATTTTTGCTTTTGGACTACCTTTTGGAGCGCCGACCAAAATGCTTTTTGTGGCTACCCCAATTTTCTCTTCCTCGTCTGTAACAGTCAGTGTCACCTCGAAGGTGCCTTCTGATTCAAAGACGTGGGAAGCTGATTTTGTTTTCACGGGATCACTGCCATCATTAAAATTCCACTCATATTCTTCGATTTTTCCGTTAGGTGATGTGGATTCATCTCCTTTAAAGACATAGCTAACTGCAACAACATAGCTATCTGGCTCATCTACTACTGTAATAACTGGTTCTGGATCCTCAGCTTGTTTCACATCTATATCCTTTTCCTCGATGTCGAATTCTCCAAGGCTATTTGTAACTCTAAGTCCTACAGTATATTTGCCGATTTTCTCGAATGTGTAGCTAATCTTTTCGCCTTCATCGTCATCGAAGTCGCCATCTTCGTCTAGATCCCATTCATAACGATCGATATTCCCATCTGGGTCTTTTGATTCGGTAGCGTCAAATTCCACCTCGAGCGGTGCTTCTCCTGATTGAGGATCAGCTGTAAACATTGCGGCTAGAGCTTCATCTGTGACTGAAACTATTTTTGTAAATGTGCCTAATTCAACAACTTCTCCAGTGTTCTTGTCCTCAACTTTCACTGTAAGGGTTACCGTGAAGGTTCCCTTTTCCTCGTAGATGTGCGCTACTACTTGGCCTGTGCCGTTTTTAGAGTCATCACCGAAATTCCATTCGTGAGAGACTATTTTGTATTTCCTTTGATCGAATGTGATGTTTGATCCATCAAATTTGACTTCGATTGGCGCGCTGAGCTCTAAGGTCTCTTCGGGCTCTGTTACGATAGGTGCTGTAATTTCTGGTCCTGTAGCTACTCGTTTGGAGTCAAGATATGCAAAGACAACTCCCCAAATAATCAGCACTGATACTAGGATCAGTCCAGCAACTAGGCTCTTTTTCATTCCTGCTTTCTTTGTTTCTTTGTCTCCTTTTTTTGCCATGCTGGCCTTAAAGAGGCCTATCATTGTAAAGACAAAAGCCGTTAACGAGATGATAATAAATATGAAGTGGATGAATGTGATTAATCCATTTACAAATGCACCTTGATTTACCCCGAGGAGTTTAGCTATTGGGCTAGGCTCGTTGCCGGATTGAGCAAGGAACACGAATGAAAGTACCAAGAAAAGAACTAAAATCCCCCCGAATGCACCTAAGCAACCTAGTAGGATTTTCTTTTTGGCAACTGGAGACGGCCCACCAGGTTTTGCGAGTGGCTGACCTGGTTTTACAGGTTGGCCTGGCTTTGCCGGTTGGCCTGGCACTGCAGGCTGCCCAGGTTTAACTGGAGCAGCGGGCTTGCCCGCCGTGGTGGCGGGTGCTTGACCGGGTTTTGCGATTGGTTGCCCCGGTATCACAACTGGTTCGCCAGCCTTTTTGAGTGGCTCATCTGGGCCTGTTGACGCAGGAGCCTTTGGCTCTGGCGGCGCTGCCTGTGGCGGCGCTGCTTTAGGGTTTACCGCAGATGGATCCGCTGGTTTTCCCGTTGGAGGTTGCGGATCTGTATTATACTTGTTTATCTTTGGCTCAGCTGGGATGGATTGCTCCTCACCCATTTCGTAGCTTTGAATATCTTTGGTGTTTTTGGGCTTTTTTTCTTCTTCTGCCATATTAAATGTTGCTTAATGGATTATTGGTACTTGAGCTTGAGTCGCTGAATTTTATTTCTACTGTTGTACTATTTTCATTTCCATGAATGTCCTTAACCGTCAACTTGACTACTATCTTACCCCATGCACTATCGAAGTACGTACTCCATGTTCCGGGGAACACTGTTTTGAAATCTTCGTCATCATTCTTTATTGCATTTCCCCCTGTGTCGAAATAGATATTCTTATCGATAATGTAGTGAGAAATTAATCCTTCGGACTGACTAAAATCAAATTTCACAGATCCGTTTGCACCCGGCAAGTATATCACACCATCACCGCCTGGCAGAGGATCTGTAATCAACTTAGCTTTAATGTCTCCGCTCCCTGGTCCCATCGGGTCTAACGTTGTCCCGGTTACTGGATCGACTACGGGTGTAAGTGCAAAATTCACTTCATTGGTAACCTCATCCTGGTTTCCCTGCGAATCAAAAACAATTAATTTTACCATGTATGTTCCAGCTTGCTCGTATTCCAGTAATGGCTCCGTTTCATCGGAATCATTATCGTTATCTTTTAGGCCATCTCCGTCGCTATCGGCGTCATCTAGTGCTGATTCTGTATCAAAATCCCAGATGTAGCCCTCTATCTCGGCTCCGTTTTCCTCATCAGAGGTAGAATTATTTTTGAATATCACCTTGCCGTCTTCGACCTTGCTTGTGAATGCCGCTTTGGGCGGATTAGCAAGTGGAATGTATACGGTATTTGTGACTTCGTCTTCGTTTCCTTGGTCGTCTGTAACTATTAGTTTTACTTCGTAGATACCTTGAGCGCTGTACTCTTTTTTGGGGTCTTCAGACTTGGCATCCACATCGTTGTCTTTGTTCCCATCCCCATCACTATCTTCAAATGTGGTGTCAAAATCCCATTTGTAACCTATAATTTTAGCCTTGGCTTCTTCATCAGCCTTGGAATTGTTTGTAAATTTTATTTCCATGCCCGAGCTACCATCAACAACTTCGTATTTGAAAGCTGCCACTGGTGGCTCTGCCCGAGAATCCACATGAATTGTTAGTGGGTCTGAAACCGCCTCGCCTCCCTTATCATCCACCACTTTAAGTCGGACATTATAGCCTTCCTTATTTTGTGATTCATAAATATGTTGAATTGAAGGTTTGTCAGTTGGCTCGTTATTGTGGAACCCGTCGCCCTCTATATCCCAGATATAAGAAATAATGTTGCCGTCGGGGTCTTCTGAGGAGCTAGTTAGCGTAACTTGGTCGCCCACAAAAACTGATGGTGCATCGACAGTTAGTTTTGCTGTTGGTTGTTCGTTTGCGCCATTTGTAACTGTAATTTCTGAGAAGTTACCATTCTCAATATTCATCTCATTGCTCGCTGTCTCATTATCATTATCGGTTATTTCTAATCCAAATCCATAAGTAATTTCTTCTCCCTCTCTTCCAGTTGTACCTATGACGAGTTGCGCTGATGGAGCTTGAGTCACTTGGACACCGAGTTGTGTATCCGGTGCGTTGACGTCAAAGTACCACCATTTGTACTTGGTTACAGTTCCGTCCAAATCATCATCACCAAAGACCTTCATGTCCATGGTCACTGGTGTTATTAGATTCCTGTTGGCTCTTAAAGGCACTCCCTGAACTGATGAGAATGTAGGTGGTAGGTTTGCCACTTCAATGTAAATTTCATCTTCTGAAAATTTGGTAGAATCGTTTTTGTCTATTACCTTTAGCGTGACTTTGTATGGTAGCACTAGGTCAGCCAGCACCGGATCCATCGGACTAAACTCCTTGTAAGTGTGTACTACCTTCTTTTTTGAGCTCTTTGTGGTGTCTCCTAAGTCCCATGAGAAGTTAATCCCACTCTTTTTTCCGTCTTTACTTACAGACTCATCTGCAAGGAAATTCAGGACGTCTTTTTTGCTTACCTTAATTGGTTTTTCTTCTGAGGAAATATCAAAATTGTCTTCCCCATTTATTTGTAATCTAGCTCTAGCGATCGGTTTTTCGCCTCCGCCTATAAATATGCGACCATCAAGGATGTTTTCATCTCCCTCTTCGTCGTAGACGGTCACTTTTATGGGGAATTTAGCCACTTCGGTGTATTCATGAATGTGGGTAGTTTGTGACGCTCCATCAGTGAATTCGCCACTCTCGTTTGTGCCATCTCCAAAGTCTATCTCGTAAGTTTCTGCGTTTTCACTATCGATTAAGAAAGTGACTTTTGCGTCTCCCTGATCGTTTAGTTTTTCGGTTACGACTTGGTCCTCTCCCCATGCCACATCTATAATTTTATCTATCTTTATTGTTTGGACACTTTCATGAAATTCATCGCTTGCGATCTTATCTGTTATTTTGAGAGTGATTTCGTAATCTCCTTTTTCCTTAAATTTAACCCTTGGTTGCTCAGAGTCAAGACCATACTCCACAGAATCCTCTATTATGTAGTCTATCCCTTCACTGCCTGGGCTGATACTCCACTCATAATCAAAGTAGTCATTTCCATCGGGATCGTAACTTGGTTTTGCATCGAGATACACAGTACTCGGTTGAGTTGCTTTTGGAATATCGTATTCGAAAATTGCGATTGGTGGTTGAGATTCAATCTGGTAATCAGTGATTGTTTCAAATGCAGTATTTGCGGCTCCAGGAGTGGTATTTGAATCAGTAACCTCTAGCTTGATATCATATTTAATTGCGTACTTGAAATTATGT
>CAZCLD010000063.1:0-6002 GCA_964499425.1 uncultured Candidatus Peribacteria bacterium
AATGGGATGCGGGGAATAGCTGGGTTGAAACTGTCGCCAATAGTAATGAATTGCCGAATGGGAGCGGTTCAGGTGGTTGGATAGATATGACCAACAACATATTACTCTACCACTTGGATAATGAAACTGCGTACGGTGAAAACAGTACAACAGTGAATGATTTTAGTAGTCAAAACAATGATGGAATAGTCGGCGAGGCCGGTTGGACTACTTCTGGTAAATTGGATGGCGCCTACGATTTTGATAATACTGAAGAAATCTATAGAGATCCGATTTCAATAGACACTAACATGTCTATAAGTTTATGGGCTTATGCTGATACTTTTAGCCAAAGTGGTACTTTTATCTCTAAGATGCCGGTTAACACTCAATGGCTTTTATTTGTTAATAGTGGACTAGTTAAGTTTAGAGGTGGCAGTTCTGGTAGCGACGTAACTTGCGCAGTTCCTACGGGAGGTGAATGGCATCATTTTGCAGCAACAATTGAAGGCACTGTCGGCAAGGTATTTATTGATGGTACCGAATGTAATAGTGGAACAATGAATGCAATTAATAATGGAATGGTATCAGGCACAAACGATATTGTCATAGGTGCATATGATAAGGTTGGTGGCTATTCTTTTGATGGAAAAATTGATGAAGTAGCCTTGTGGAATGATGTCTTGACACCAACAGAAGTGGGATTAATTCATAGCACTCAATCACCTTCCTATGAAAGAACATATACTTCGCGAATTATGGATGCAGGGGGGAGCGTTGCATGGAGTACTTTAGCGTGGACTCCTGATCGCCCATTCTATAAAGCTCTTCCAGATAGTGGAGTATCAGAAACAGAATATTCCAATGGCAATGCGAATATGACTAGTAATGAGCTTCTTATGCATTTTGATGAAGCTTCTTGGTCTGGAGTGACAGGAGAGGTAACCGATTCATCTGGAAATAATAGAGATGGAACTAGAGTTAATACTGCTAATACAACTTCATCAGCTAAATTTTCTAGGGCTGGTATTTTCAATGGTACTAATGATCGTGTGCTGTTGGATTCAGATTGGCAGGCTTCGCTACCAATAACCATATCTGCATGGATTAGACCCGATACAATTCTTGATGCTATGGGTATCGTTGATACTGACTCAGGCACCAACTACAGAGGAGTGTTTCTTGTTTTAGCTTCATCACAATATTTACAAATAAACTATGGAGATGGAAGTGGAACAGGTCCCACAGACAGACGGACAAAGCTTGGATCCACCCAATTGCAACCAGATGAATGGTATCATGTTGTAGCTGTTGTCAGAGGAGCAACAGACATGGATCTCTATTTAAATGGGGTTGATGACGGAGGAACATACTCTGGTACAACAAACACTTTATCAAATTCAGCATCAGCTCCAACCATAGGAGTGGCTAGAATGAGCGGTGGTAATTACTTTTTCCATGGTGAAATAGATGAAGTAGCAATTTGGTCTCGCTCATTAAGTTCTGATGAAGTAATGGGTCTATACAGACGTGGCGCTAATCATCTTAAGTTCCAGGTTAGATCATGTGATGATGATGCATGTAGTGGTGAAAGTTTCACTGGTCCTAGTGGAGTCAGTAATTATTACACTGAATCTACTGATGGAGATTTAGGATTACCATCTATTAATTTAAGTATCGATGATGTGCCAAATAATAGGTATTTTCAATACAAGGCGTTCATGGAAATTAATGATTATAACTATTCACCTGAACTAAAATCTGTTGATGTAGGCCCAACCCACTACGACGCAAGCAATCCAACAATTCAACCAACAGCACCAGTAGAAGCCCTGTACGGAATCGAAGGTTTCTCAGAAACTCTTGGAGGCAGCAATGCTGGTACAGTCAAATATCAAATCAGTCCAGACGGTGCAACCTGGTACTATCATAATGGTTCTACATGGACTACAGCCTCAGGCTATGCTCAAACAAACACTGCTGCAGAGGTAAACACAAACGCAGAAGCAGCAGAAACTGTCCTCACTTCAGGAAGCTTCTATTTCAAAGCATTCCTGAATTCAGCACTAGGAGCACAAGCAGTGGAACTCGATACAGTTGCTATCACTACAAAGGAAGGAGGAAAAAAGAGAGATGTTACAGCTCCTGAAGGGGTTACAAATCCTCAAATAGAATTAACCAATGATCATCATGTTCATATCTCATGGACAAATCCAAATGATAGTGACCTTGATCGAATAGTGATTCTAAGAGGTGAAGACCCTGATCCAGTAAGTGGATCACCAATTATTATATTAAACAAAGATGTGATTGAATTTGTTGATACTACAGTTGAAGAAGGGAAATCATATACATACATAGTTGCTACAGAAGATGGCAGTAAAGCCAGGAATAGAAGGATGAGTAGAAAGCTAAAGATTACTGTTCAGGATGAACCAGCTATTGAGGAAATAACGGAAGAGATAATTGAAGAAATCGTTCCAGTAGAAGTTGAGTTACCTGTTGCCTATACCGAAGAAGAGATGCTTTCATTTGTGGATGAGAAAATAAGGGATCTTACAACTAATTACCTTCAAAAACTTCAACTTACGAACGATCTAGTTGGATACTTTGGCGAAATTGGAATGGGGAAATTTATGAAAGAACCAGAAAACGATGAAGAAAAAATCGAAACAATCAATAGATTATTATCAGAAATTGATCCAAAGAGAATAGATGAAGTAGATATAAGCACAATTGATGGCACAGGTGGTCCAGAATCAGTAGTCACAAACCTTGGAGATGTGAAAATCAATGATTGGTTCTACGATGCAGTAAACATTCTTGGATCAAGATGTACAATCAACATAAAACAAAAAAACGGATTCAGACCAAACGATACCGTTATTCAAGCAGAATTCATAAAGATGTTATTTACAACAGATTGCTCTCAAAAAGATTTTGAGGGCGATCTACTTTTCAATAATATAGATGATTCAAAATGGTATTACGGAGGCTATTCCCAGCTAATGTCTAAAGTTAGTCCAAACATCGATCTAATTGAACCAGCTAGACCACTAAGCCGAGGTGAGGCAGCATATTGGATCTTTGCACACAGTGAAGGTGGAACTGCCAGTTATATAACTAACTCCCCTGCTTTCAAAGATGTCACCAACAAATACCAATATTACGATGCCATCAACTGGGCTAATGATAATAACATCATTACAGGATACTATGATAGTACATTCAAACCATATCAGATACTAACTCGCGCTGAAGCTGCAGTGATAATCCACAGATTAAGACAAAAATAGATTCAACAAGGTCTTCTTGGTGCCCAGGAGAGGATTTGAACCTCCACGGCCATAAGGCCACTACCCCCTCAAGGTAGCGCGTCTACCAATTCCGCCACCTGGGCAAGTTATAGGTCTTCACTCCCCTTCAACACCACATCAAACATAATCTCCTCGCCATCTCTCAAAATCTTCATTTCAACACTATCCCCAGGATTATAGTTTCTAATTACTTTATGTAAAGGTTTTTCAAGAGTTAAAGTAGTACCTTCAATTTCCAAAATAACATCATACTCTTTTATCCCAGCCTCATCAGCAGCACCACCCGTAATCACCGCAGGTTCAGAAGAGAATTCTCCACTTATCACAAGCGCACCCTCACTCACCTTAAGCTCTAAATCCTGAGCCTGCTGCTGAGTCAACATAACAAATCGAACACCTAAAATCGGCCTCATTATTTCACCATGTTCCTCAATATTCTTTATTGCTGGCTTCAAATCATTTATCGGGATCACAAAGCCAATACTCTCTCCATACTCAGCAGTCGCAACACTCATTCCAACAACATTCCCATCTAGATCAACCAACGGTCCCCCACTATTCCCAAAGTTTATTGCAGCATCAGTTTGAAGCAAGCCAAACAAATTCTCAAAATCATCGCCAGTTTCATTATAAGCTGAAACTTCACGCCCCTTTGCACTAATTATTCCAGAAGTAACAGAATGCCCATACATAGCCAATGCATTACCAACAGCAAACACTTTTTGTCCAATCTGAAGATCATCAGAATCACCAAGCTCTACAGTTGGAAACTCGGTAACTCCCTCAGTAACAATTCTCAGAACTGCAACATCATCAAAAGAATCCTTACTAACAAGTTCTACATCATATTCAGTTCCATCTTGAAAAACCGCTCTATATTCAACGGTTTCATTCTCGACAACATGCTTATTAGTCATAATCAAACCATCAGAAGTAACTATAAAGCCAGTACCACCAGAAACCTCTTGTGGTTCATAACCAAGGATATACTTTCTATCATGAGAAGGATCATAGAAAGGGACTACAGGCATCTCCTGCATCGCCAAAACCGAAACAACAGAAGGCGCAACCTTATCAATCGCACTAATTAGCTTAGATTCCTCAATATAAGAATGATTCCCGATTACAGTGTCATCGCTAAAGACATACCCCAGATACCCTCCCAAAACACCAAAAACAAAAGCAACCGCTACTGCCAAAAATATATGAGTGACATTTTTCATTGTCTAGATCTTATTATAATTTGCTCTTGCATACAAATTCAAAATCCATGAGAATGCTCCCGGGCAAATTCTAAAATTCTATGGCACAAACACCAGATATCGATGTTGAGGTTCAAAAAGCCTTTAAGAATGAAGAAAAAAGAGCACGCCTATCGAAAACTCCACTAAAATTAACTCGCAATTCTATGACAACAATAAAAGATCAGGACTTCAAAATTCACGAGGCAATTGAGCATGAAAAAAAGAGACAATCAGAGGGTATTGAGCTTATTCCCTCAGAGAATTATGTGTCAGAGCCAGTATTGGAAGCAATGGGCAGTATTTTAACCAACAAGTACTCTGAAGGCTACCCAGGAAAACGCTACTATGGTGGACAAGAGAACATCGACATCATTGAAAATCTGGCAATAGATAGAGCTAAAAAACTTTTTGGTGCAGAACATGCAAATGTCCAACCATATTCCGGATCTCCAGCCAACACTGCAATTTATTTCGCGCTCTTAAAGTTCGGAGATACAGTTATGGGCCTAAAATTGGATCACGGAGGACACATCACCCACGGCCTGCCTGTATCATTTTCAGGAAAAGCCTACAACTTCGTACAATACGGCGTTGAAAAAGAAACTGGGCGCTTGAATATGAAAGAAGTAAGAGAATTAGCCCTCAAACACAAACCAAAGATGATAATAGCTGGTTTCACCGCATACCCCCGAGATATTGATTGGAAAGCGTTCAAGGAAATTGCAGATGAGGTAGGAGCCTTAACCATGGCTGATATTTCCCATACTGCTGGATTAGTTGCAGCTGGAGAACTAGAATCTCCAGTCCCCTATTTTGACGTAGTAATGACAACAACACACAAAACCCTAAGAGGTCCTCGTGGTGCACTGATTCTTTGCAAAGAAAAATACGCAAAAGCAATTGATCGTGCGGTATTTCCAGGCCTCCAAGGTGGACCACACGATCACATAATCGCAGCAAAAGCTATTGCTTTCGATGAGGCCTCTAAACCAGAATTCAAACAGTACGCGACACAAGTAAGGAAAAATGCAAAGCACCTCGCAGAAGAGCTCAAAAAGCGCGATTTTACTCTTGTTTCAGACGGCACCGACACTCACCTAATACTCGCTGACCTATCAAACAAAGGAGTCCGCGGAGAACAAGCTCAAAGAACACTAGATGAAGTCGGAATAACACTCAACAAAAACACCGTTCCTTACGACAAAGGATCACCAGTAGATCCTTCTGGAATACGTCTTGGGACACCTGCAATCACCACAAGAGGCATGAAAGAACCAGAAATGGAACGCATTGTAGACTGGATCGATCAAGTAATCACAAATATCGATGACGAGGCAGTTAAGAAAAAAGTAAAAGCTGAAAGTGGAACTATTACAACTGAAATATACACATTTGGTACAGCTGAAAAATATTCACAAATTAAATTAGCAAATGATGATGTAATAGAAATTATTTCAGTAAC
>CAZCLD010000064.1:0-5865 GCA_964499425.1 uncultured Candidatus Peribacteria bacterium
GATGAGGAGGATGAAGATGGTAAAACCGTTATTATCGATACTGAGGCTCAAGAAGAGAACGTTGAATACAAACTTACTGTGAGTATTGATATAAAAGATAAGGCAGGAAATCCAATCATTAGTGGGACATCTGACACCGCTTTGTTTGACGGTAGTGCTGTAGAAAAAACACCAGACGACACCGAGGGTCCGGTTTTAAACAAAGTTGAAGTTGTTGACGACACTCACATTGGACTAACGTTCAGTGAAACCATTGTTCTAAATACTGACCCTTCTACTAATTTTCAAATTAACCAGGAAGAAGATCAAACTAAAGAGCTAGAAATTGTGGCAATTAAACTTGGTGACGGTAGTGATGAAATGGCAGACAGCTATGTTGTCTTAACTACTGCTAAACATGAGGACGTCAAGTATGTCGTGATGGCTCTTGAAGTTGAAGATGAGGCAGGTAATACAATAGATGCCGACAAGAATAGTGCTGTATTTGAGGGTGAGGCAGAAGAAGAGGAAGAAGCAGAGGAGGAAGAAGCAGAGGAGGAAGAAGAAGAGGAGGAAGAAGAAGGTAGTGAAACCCCAGGGGACACTACTGCTCCTAAAGATGTAGCAAACTTCTTGGCTGATGCTGTGGTTTCAGCTTCAAAATATGTAGTTACATTAAGCTGGGACTTCCCTGAAGATCTAAAAGATTCTATAGAGCAAAACCTATACTTGAGCAAAGACAAAGGCACTAAGTATGATGAATTGGCCAAGATTGGACCGACCGTAGGGGAATATGAGCTCAAAGACATGGAGCCTGGTGAATACTGGGTAAAACTTACCCAGAAGGATGCTGCAGGCAATGAGAGTGAAGGTGCTGTGATTGAAGTGATTCTTTCAGAGACTGGCCCAGGAGTTATTGGGTTAGTTTTAGCATCACTTGGGCTTGGAAGAATCTATAGCAGAAGGAAGAGAAGGGGGTAAGAAACTAGACAATATTACAATCAAAATACAAGACGACTTCCATTAGGAGGTCGTCTTTTTTAATAAATATTTAATATTTCTGTGAGAAGCTTGAGGGTATGAATAGTATACCCGCTAAGTTTAAATTCTCTGTAATTTCCTTCTTGTTAATTTCGTTCTTTCTGCTGCTCTTTCTCTATAGTCAAATTCCTGATGACAGTTTTCACATTTACTTTCTTGATGTTGGGCAGGGTGATGCAATTTTCATTAAGACTCCGGAAAACCACCAAATCCTGATTGATGGAGGCCCCCAAAATAGCGTGATCGAAGAATTAACCGATATTCTGCCGTTTTTTGATAAGTCTATCGACCTAGTTGTTTTGACCCACCCTCACAATGATCATATCAGCGGCTTGATCCATGTGCTTAAGCGATATGATGTGGACAATGTTCTAATTACGGGTGTTGACCATGACAGCTTCTATTATCAAGAATTTTTGCATGAGATTTCGAGGAGCGAAATTGTATTAGCTCAAAATGACTACGCTCTAATGCTTGGGAACGTGCTCTTAGACATAGTCTATCCAATGCAACAGTTAACTGGAGAATCATTTAGCAATTTAAATAATTCATCTATTGTGCTTTCTGTTAAATATGGGGATAAAACTATACTTTTAACTGGCGATTTAGAGGAAGAATTCCAATTGTCCGGAAACCTTGAAGCTGACATTTTGAAAGTAGGACATCATGGCAGTAAAGGTTCTTCGAGCATGGATTTTTTGGAAAAAGTGATGCCTGAAGTTGCTGTTATCCAAGTTGGGGATGGCAATCAATTTGGACATCCACATGAAGAAACTTTAAAGAGTCTTGAAAAGATTGGGGCCAAAGTTTATCGAAACGACCTCAGTGGCCGCATTGAGTTTGTTTTCTAGACTCTTTGTATATTTGCTCCAATTGATCTTAGTTTTTCATCTAGGTTTTCATACCCGCGATCAATGTAATATACGTTTGAAATTTCAGTTGTCCCGTTTGCTATCAGTGCTGCTATTACCATCGCTGCACCTGCCCGGATGTCACAACTGGAGATAGGGATGCTATTTAATTTGGTCGGTCCAATTATTAGGGCCTGATGAGGATTTAGGAATTCGATGTGAGCACCCATTTTTTCCAACTCAAAGAGATAGTTTAAGCGCCCCTCAAAAAGAGTCTCAAATACCTTGCTAACCCCCCTTGCTTGTGTGAGTAGGATTGTAAAAGGTGCCTGTAGGTCTGTTGGGAAACTCGGATAGACTGCCGTTCGAAGTTGCTTTATCCCCTTTAGTTTTTTCGCTTCTAAAATTTGAACTGAATTTTTTGAGAGCTTAAATCTTGCTCCGAGTTCGGATAATTTTTGCCAAAAGCTGTCTAAGTGGTCTGGATTTATGCCTTTGATTGTGATTTCACTTTTGGTCGCAACTGCAGCAATGGCAAAAGTACCCGCTTCAAGATAGTCTCCGGTTATTTTGTAGGTACACCCTTTCAAGGACTTCACCCCGCTAATTTTTAGATTGTTTGTACCAATACCTGAGATCTTTGCTCCCATCTTTTTGAGAAAATGGCAGAGATCCTGTACGTGAGGTTCTGTTGCTGCCAATCTGATTTCTGTTTTACCCGCAGCTAAAACGGACACCATTATTGCATTTTCCGTGGCAGTTACACTTAGCTCTGGAAGGATGATCTTTTTGCCTTTTAGTTCGTTACATTTTATGTGAAGACCCATTTTGTCGTCGACTACCTTACACCCCAGCTCCTTAAAAGCATGCGTATGCGCTTGCACTGATCTTTTGCCCAACACACATCCTCCAGGAAAAGCCATTTTAATATCCCTAAATCTCGGTAGCAATCCTCCCAGGATTAGAATTGAGGCCCTCATCTTTCTAACTAACTCGTTCGACGTTGTGCTGTTCCTTAGATTAGAGGGATCTATTTCAAGAGTATTGTCCTGAAATATAATTTTGGCACCGAAACCTTCTAGTATTTTAACCATTGCGTGGATGTCCTCAATGTCAGGTATATTTTTCAATACTACCTTGTGCTTTGTGAGCATGGAGGCACATATGATTGGAAGAGCCGCATTCTTCGAACCACTTATTTTTACTTCTCCGCTTAATTTCTCCCCCCCGTTTACTATGAATCTTGGCATAATGTCCTTTAGTGTGCGTCATTATAATGATTTTTTCCATTAATTGTTAGGGATTTAACAAAATCGATAAAAACAACATATTTGGCAAATAGAGAATTGAATTGAGCCCTTTTTTATGCTATAATTCTTAGATTCAAACAAAGAAAAACAAAAATGAAAAATAATAAATTGATTTCGTATTCTGCCCTTTTCCTACTCCTTACCTTTTCGGTTGGAGTGTTTCTCAGACCCCAAGCTGATTACGACTTTTTGGAAACGTCTTTTTTGACAATTCTCCAAAAAATGACTGAGGCAAACAAGCCTGAGCCACCTGACCTCTCAATTGAGAATGTAACACTGAAGAAAATTGCTGATCCAACAGACAGTTTTAATTTCTACAAATATCAAGCTACGGTGATTATCAAGAACTACGGAGGATCTTTTAGGAAGGCTCAAGTATCTCTAAGTGGAGGAGATAACCAAAAACAAATCTTTGTTAAGAACAGTACTGAGGGGCTTTCTCTTGAAGAAGATCAGATTTTTATATTTGAGAAATATGAAGCTATCTTTGATGCTAATTATAATGGTGGCGAAATAGACCTTGAAATCAAAATGATTGATAGAAGGGATTATTTCGAAGGAAATAACAGGTATTCTGCAGAAGTTTTTGAGCTCCCAGTGAGACTCCAGTCCGTTGGAGTCGAGGAAATATTAGAAGATGGTACATTCGTCATTCATTATCAGCCAAAAAACTATATTTTGGATGATGACAACTATGAGATAGTTACCACTGATGCTGCGAATTTTGATGATGAAGAGCTAAAGTATGATGAGGTTTATAGCCTGGACAAAATTTATGGCTATTACCGAGTAAAGAATTCTCAATCTGTCGTAGAGGATGACCGATGGAAAACGACCCCGGCTTCTCCTTTGGAGTCACATTTCTTAAAGTATGAAGACGATCCATTTGAGGATGACACTTCACATTATGCATATATAAAAGCTGTCAATCCTGACACAGGGAATTATGCGATTAGTAATATTGTTAAGTTACCCCCTCAGAAGAAACTAACACGTGCCGCTTTTGCAAAGCTGTTTATAGATTATACAGACGAACCAATTTTTAATGACGGTGAACTTTTTTATGAAGATATAAGCCTAAGTGCTTGGTATGGACCATATGTTCAGACAATCTATAATTTAGGATTGATAAATAGTACAGCTGCAAATTTCTATCCTGATGATGAGATCAGTCGTGGTGACGTCCTAAGGGTTGTTTTAGATTATTACGACGTGGATCTGCGGATTAAAAGTGATGCTCCGCATTTTGAAGACGTGCAAGAGGATCACGATTTATATCCTTATGCCGAGGCTCTATTCAACGATTCGGTAGCAACGGTTTTCGAAGGCTTCTTTAGTAGTGAGCAAACAGCAACAAAAAATTACCTCAAATACTTGATAAATGAATATAAAGGGAATACTTAAACTATATTTAATTTTGACATTGTCTCTAGCCAGTGTGGCTATGCTAAGTTATAGCAATACAGCTGTTCAATACTACAACACCTACTCTGCCACAGTTTTTAATGCGTTTGGTGATTTTGACAAAGGCAGTGACTATGAGTACTTCAACAACAAGCCTTTTGCGTTGGCTTACTCTTTGGATGAATTCATTTCTGAGAGGCAGCATAATTTTTTATCGGCAAACAAAAATCCTAGTGTCGCAAATTTCTCTATTTCTAGTAACCCAGAAAAACGATTCGTAAAGCCTGGTACAAGTGGTGCCGAGATAATGCAACTTCAATTCAAAACAAAAGACGAAAAATTTGAGCTTAAAGATCTGAGCTTAAAAATTGTTGGGATAGATTCTTCAATGATTAAGGATGCTTATCTTTTTGATGGTGGCAGAGAGCTTAAGACAGCTGTGCATTCTGGAGATAAGTTGATTTTTGGTAATATCGACTTCTCGCTTAAAGCTAATAGTCGAGCTAGTTTATCCGTTCGATTAACTCTAGGTAGTGGACTACAAAATCACGATAGAGTTAGGCTTGATATTGAAACTCCTGAGGATATCTCTATGTATGTGGGTGGCGAGCCTTTTTCTGTCAATGATTACTACCCGATTCGTGGTGAATATTTGAGCATTGCAAGTCCAAGAATGTGGGGTCCAGATTGGGGGAAAACTGAATAGCTTCTAGACCGAAGATCTGAATTTGCTGACAAGGTAAATTGCAGTAATTGTCATATAAACTGCGAAGATCGTTAAGAATGGATTGATCCATTGAGTTTTAAAATATGCGTCAACGAAGAGGATGATAAAGAAAAAGTACTTGGTTCTTATGACGTATTTTACTGGGGCTTTTATTGCATTGAGGGCTACCAGGAAAGTTATCATGACTATATAGCTAACCATATATAGCGACGCCCAAAATGGGTCTATGGCCCCGAAGTAGATCAGGGTAAGTACTCCGATCACCATGGCCATTTGGTCTACCACAATGTCAAATATTGCACCTTTGTTTGATGCTGTTTTTTTGTATCTGGCCAATGACCCGTCAAAGCAATCTAGAAGTACGTGTGCTACTACAAACAATAGTGCGTAGTAGATGTTTATATTCGCAAAATATACGAACCCACCCATGACAATTAAACTAAAAAGGCTAATTGCGTCTGGTGTTACTCCACAGCGGTCTAGGAGTCTGAGAATTGGGTTGAGAGAGGGATTTGTGTTTTTAGGTGGGCAGGAAGCATTTGAGGGTGCGGTT
>CAZCLD010000065.1:0-5601 GCA_964499425.1 uncultured Candidatus Peribacteria bacterium
GCATTAAGGATTCCTTCCTATAGGATAATTACATGTTCGTATCTCTCGATTTAGAAACAACCGGCTTTGACCCTACCAAAGACAAAATAATTGAATTTGGTGCAATTAAATTCGACCTTTCGGGCCCAGGGGAAAAGCTGCAATTTTTGGTCAATCCAGGCTTTCGATTACCACAAATTATTACACACATTACAAAAATTACTGACAAAGATCTCAAAGACGCACCCAATATCGAAGACAAATTAGAAGAGATAAAAACCTTCATCGGAGACAGCCCTATTGTGGGTCACAACATTCAATTCGATATTGGCTTCCTCCATGGTCTCGGGCTAAAAGGAGACAATCCCGCATACGATACCCAGGTATTATCCAGCATTCTAATCCCTAACCTCCCTTCCTACAGTCTTGAAATCCTCACGGAAACCTTAAGTCTCAAACACGCAGAAAAACACCGTGCACTAGACGATGCCATTGCAGCAATGGATCTTTTCCTCACGCTCATCGATAGATTTAAGACTCTCGATCCAAAACTTCTCGAGAAAATACAGAAATTATGTAAAAAATCGAGCTGGCCGCTAAAAGAGGTTATTCAGGAATTGAATCCAAACAAAAAAAATGAAAAAACATCAGAAAAGACAACAATTCAAAAGCCAGATTACAAAAGTAATTTCCAAAAAATACTTGATGAAAACTCCCCTACGCTATTCGAAGAAATACCTCCATATAATGACCTATCAAAAGACCTAGCACAGAAAGCCTCGCCAGACACTTATGTAGCAGTACCAAGCATCCTATTCCATCATGTACAACCGCAAATTCCAGACAAAATAGCAAAAATGGATGTCACAAAAAACTACATATCGACAAAACGCTTATCAGAATTTGAGAAAAAACCCCACTTTGAAGATCACGAAATAACAGCCCTACTTAAGTATCTAGTCTGGATACAACAAACAGAGACAGGCCTCCTCAACGAAGTTGCACTATTCAACGAAGAAAAAAACACAATTCCAAAAATCAATCTAGACTCAAACATAATAGATCCCACTCAAGAACCATTCTGGAAGAAAGCCCTAGAAAAAGACAAAGAAGCAGCTGCAATTTGCACACATCAATATATCATCGAAAATGAATTAAGCGACGCACAGCTGATTATCATCGACTATGAAAAATTCTTTAAATCGCTACACTTCCACCTTTCAAATTACCTCAAACTTGAATTTGCCCTTAATCCGCTCAACTCACTCAAAGAGTTAAAATCAGAAAACCCAAGCCTAGAAAGCCTAATATCAAAAATCACCATTCTATTTGGCCTCCTTGGGATTATTTTCGAAAAAAGCAATGACCACAACCAATGGGCTCCAAGAAGCAATATCGACTCAACAATCATCAGCACAAAAGAGTGGATAGACGCAAGCGCCTGCGTTAAAAGCCTGATTGAAATTTCAAAAGAACTCGGAGAAATCCGTAACGAAATAAGTATCGGATACCTCAAACAATGGAAAACAATCCTTCAGGACCTAAACCAACTAATTCTAGAACCCGAAATTGAGAAAAATTCCCTTTGGATTGAGAAGGACTACTATGAAAACATTGTTATAAGAAAAATCCCATTCCAAATCGATGAAGATCTCGAAAAATTCCTGCCAAACAGCAAAATCATCACTCAAGACAGCGAATTATCCAGGCCAAACAAAGAGATACAAACAATCAAGCTCTCAAAAAAATCAGAGAATTTAGACATCTTCATAGCAAATAACTGTGATGATTATAACAAAAACCAAATTCCTAATTTCCTTATTGAATACCTTCAAAATTCAAAAGAAAGATGCGCAATCATCTTGAATTCACGCAAACAACTGGAATATTTTACCCTCAAGCTAGGCCAAGCCAATATACCCATGGCATCTCAAATGACAGGAGGCCTGGGAAAACTAACTGAGCAATTCAAAAATTCTCCCAATGCAACCCTCCTTGCAACACCCAATATGTGGGACATATTCAAGCACAAAAATGAAATCGAAACTCTGTTTATCCACAAAATCCCCTTCGATCCCCCATCAGAAGCCTATCTAGTAGCTCAAAGCAAAAACTACTCCGACCCATGGAACGAACTACAAATCCCTAGAGCAATTTTCTCCTTAGAGAAGATAATAAATGGGATCAGAGACGATTCTGAAACGAACAAAAGAGCCTTAATTTTCGACTCTCGTCTGGTCACAAAAGGCTATGGCCACGAATTTCAGGCAAAACTCAAGGAAATAGCTAGAGTAAGCGATATCAAACTTGAGAATTTTCAGCATTGACTTTTTTGAATTTGATATTTAAACTCTTCCCGTTAAATCCAAGCTATATGCTTGGATAGCCTTTAAACATGCACCATGACCAATCAAAACACAGATCCCATATCTCAAATCAAAAAAGCGGAGGAAAGCTCCAAAAAGAAAATTGAAGAATCACGAAAAGATACAGAGAAAAAACTTCAAAAATTAGAAGAACAACTTGCTGAAAAACGAATAGAATTCGAAGAATCCTTGAGGGAAAGAGGTATAGAAAAGCTGGAAACAGTAAAGAAAGAAGCGTCAGAACTCTTGAAATCCAAAATGGCTACTTCAGAAAGCCAAACCAATAGCCTCATCACAGAAGCAGAGGCAAAAAAAGGCCAAGCGATAAAACAAGTTCAGCAGAGCTTTTTAGATCATATTAAAGCATAGTAAATTATGGCACTCGCCAAGATAAAGAAAATTCAGTTGATCGCAACTAGCCAGCAAAAGGAAAAAATCCTTGAGATACTTCAAAAAGCCGGAACAGTTGAAATCAGTGATCAAGCTGAGACGAATGAGCTTCAAGACTTAAATCAATTACAAAAAACAGAGTTAACTTATGCAAATATCGAATTTGCAATCAAGCTTCTCAACAATTACGGCAAAAAAAGAGGCCTATTCTCACAACCACCATCTTTTACAGTCGAACAAGTGCAAGAAAAAATTAAAGACTTCGATCATAAGAAGATAATTGAAGAATGCCTAGACCACGAAGAAAAGCTTACACAAGCGAAAAACGCAATAAATGGTGCAAAATATGAAATTGAGAATCTTCTTCCATGGAAAAGTCTATCTACAAAACTCGAAGATTTAAATGGCACAGAGACAACAAAAATCATTCTTGGCAGCGTCAAAAATAACAATTTTGAAACTTTCATAGAGAGCCTCCACAGACTCAGCGGCCTAATCAGCTCAGATATAGTCAAAAAAGACAAAGTAGAGAGTCACTTAAGACTAGTTTTTTCCAAAGAGTTAGAAAAGGAAGTTAGACAAACACTCTCAGAGTTTAAATTCCAAGAAGCTGACTTACCAGAAAACAAGGGCCTCATCAAAGATCAGATAAAGAAATTAGAAGACAAGATAACCTCAGAGGAAAAAGTCCTCAAACAGGTTCAATCCGAGCTAAAAGAATTAGCAAAACACCTCGAAAACCTTGAAATCGCTTACGATTATTTCGGATGGCAACTAGAAAAACTAGAGAGCGAAAAGAAATTTTTGAACACAGAGTATAACTTTACATTCAAAGGTTGGATTCCAACTCGCCACATCGAACCAGTCAAAGAGTTAATAGAAAAAGAAACAAAGGAATACGAAATAAACGAAATAAAACCTGAAAAAGACGAGCTTCCTCCGGTAATAATAGAGAATAATAAATTCATGGCTCCATTTGAATCAGTATCAAAGATTTACGGACTACCCAAACACACCGAGCTAGACCCAACTCCATTTTTGGCAGCGTACTTCATAATTTTCTTTGCACTCTGTCTAACTGATGCCGGATACGGAATAGTAATGTTCGCAAGCATGGCCTTAATGCTCAAATATTTGAAGCTAGCCCCAGGCATAAAAAGTCTCGTGAAGCTATTAATGTATGGTGGGATAGTAACCTTTTTCATGGGAGCACTTTTCGGAGGTTGGTTTGGACTTACACCAGATCAAGTCCCCAAAGCTCTAACCTATACGACAACAGATGGCGAACAGCTCTTTATTTTCCAGAAAATCAACGCAATCGCAAACCCAATCACAGTGCTTATACTCGCTCTCACACTCGGATTTATCCAAGTACTTATGGGGGTAATAATGAAATTCGCACACGATCTCAAAACCATTGGCAAAAAAGACGCCATATTAGATTCAGGGACTTGGGTGATAATGCTCGCTGGAATAGGCTTTTTCATACTAACTTCAGCACTAAAACTATCGCCATTGCTACAAACAATTGGAAAATGGTGGATAATATTGGCCGCAATAGCACTAATTTTAACTCAGGGAAGAGACAAAAAGAACATAGTAGTAAAATTTTTCTCAGGAATACTCAGTCTATATGGCTTAGTTGGATACATGAGTGACATTCTTTCATACTCACGTTTATTGGCTTTAGGCCTAGCAACAGCCATAATCGGATTAGCCGTAAATATCGTAGCCGGTCTCGCAGGAGGCTTGCCCTATATCGGATGGCTTTTAGCAATCGTTGTTTTTATAGGCGGACACATTTTCAATCTACTTATTAATGCACTTGGTTCATTCATACATTCAGGTCGTCTCCAATTTGTGGAATTCTTCACAAAATTCATGGAAGGAGGCGGCGATGAATTCAGACCTCTTAGTAAAAAAACTAAATATATATTTCTAACCAAATAAATCATGGCAGAATTTTTTGCACAATGGGGCGGACTAGCCCTAGCCCTCTCAGGAGCAGGTATTGCTGTAATCCTCGGAGGTATTGGTTCGTCAGTTGGTGTATCCCTAGCCGGTCAAGCTGGTGCAGGAGTAACAACTGAACAACCAGAAAAATTCGGTAAAGTCCTTATTCTTGAGGCCTT
This sequence comes from uncultured Candidatus Peribacteria bacterium, assembly GCA_964499425.1. Lineage (GTDB taxonomy): Bacteria > Patescibacteriota > Gracilibacteria > UBA1369 > LOWO2-01-FULL-3 > JAQBYK01. The sequence continues at coordinate 4,868 of CAZCLD010000065.1, forward strand.
ACCGGGAACACAGGGTATCTACGGATTCCTAGTTGGATTCTTAATCCTACTTTTCACAGGTGTACTTGGTGACCCCGTAGAAATCACCCAAACCCAAGGATGGCAACTATTTTTCGCTTGTTTACCTTGCGGATTTGCTTGTCTATTCTCAGGCATTTATCAAGGAAAAGTATCCGCAGCGGGCATGAATATGATCGCCAAAGATGCTTCTCAAATGGGTAAAGCTATGGTCCTATCAGCGATGGTAGAAACTTATGCTGTACTTGGATTCTTGATCTCTGCTCTACTTATATTCTTTATCCCTCTAGGATAATGGCATTACAAGACATTTTAGACAAAATTAGCAAAGAAACTTCCAAGCAATTGGAAGAATTGGAAAAGGAATTCAAGGATAAGAAGAAAAAACTTGAAGAGCAAAACGAAGAAGCAAAAAAGGGCATTGATGAAAACATGCACAACAAAGTAGAAGATCGTAAGAAGAAAATTCTTGAAAAAGCTGAAACTCTTGCAGAAAGAGAAGGAAAGAACAAAATGCTTCAGGCAAAAAGAAGACTAATCGATACAGCGCTTGAAGAAGCTATCTCCGCACTCATCAAGGCTGACAACTATGAGGAAATTCTTACCGACATGCTCAAGAAAGTTGAGATAAAGGACGAAAATACAGTAGTTGTCCCGGCTAGAGGGAAAGAAGAAAGCACCAAGAATGCTATCAAAAACTCTGGCAAGAAATTTTT
>CAZCLD010000066.1:0-5580 GCA_964499425.1 uncultured Candidatus Peribacteria bacterium
GTTTAATCCGCTATCCTTTAGATTTTGCGCCTGGGCGCCCCCTTGATTGCCAAAACCAATCACCGCAATTGTCTTATCTTTTAAAACCTCCAGATTTGCGTCTTTATCATAATATACTTGTGCCATAAATCTTTCCTCCTTTTAGTGAAATTTCCCTAAAAAGTGTCGGATAGTATTATAACAGGGTTTTGAACGCTGGTAAAGTTGGGGAGAAGAGAGATGCCGATAACTCTTTCAAAGATCGCTAATACGACTTTTAGAAGCGGAATTATTTTGCGTGGACGAGAAGCGACCAGGCGCGTGATTGACGCGCACTTAAAGGGTTGTGGCAATACAATACTATGCCCAACCAGCACGAGTCGCGTCGATTTTCCCTTAGCAACTGAGGCGGAGGCAGAAGCGCAAATTGTTCAGGCCGCCACTTCTGTCCCCCCCAGTGCCGCTTGGCGGATGCTGGAGCAGGGGGGGCGTGCTGCTTTTTTAACTCTGCACCCGGAGGCAAAGGCATGTTTGCTGGAAATAGATTGGTTTGACCGGGCAGAGGAAACAGCGCGTTTGAGAGTTGTAAGGGCACGAGAAGGGGCTGGGTTTGAAGAACAGTTAGCGGTTCAATTTAATCTGGCGATGGCGACTTCTTATACAGAGGTGGAGCTGTTTTTTGATCCGACTGTGTTGGGAAAGGGAAAGTACAGCGTTGACCTGGCGGAGTTGTTGGGTCCTTTTCCTCGGTTGAGCGGATTTGAGTTTAGGGATCCTGCACTTTTGACTACAGAGTATTTAGACAGTGAAAGGGGCTCCCCAATTTATCCCAAGGTTGCTGTGCATGGCCCAAGAGGTTTATCCATTGGTATTTATTTCCCCTTGATACTTTCCGAAACCCTTGCGGTTGATCAGGCAGCGCTGACATTCGAGGTGCATGGCGAGGATGGTCTGGATTTTGTTGAGGGAGATGTGCGGGCAGCCGTAGCTCAGGACCTACTTAGAATGATTGACGCAGAAATGGGTATTCAAGATGGATTCCGCGTTTCGTTTGTAACTAAAGATTCCAGGCGCGAAGAAACGGTTTTTCCAATTTGGAGAAGCGAGGAAAGGGACTTTGTGCAAAGAGTTGCTGACCAGATTGAGGAAGCCTACCAACCATGGGTTGCGGGGGACGACTAAATTTGAAAGCTGCTGCAACACCCATTCGTAGAGCATTTACATATTCGCAAGGGCTGAAAAGGCAAGTCCGAGCCTCTGGACTTTCGCGAGAAATATTGACGTCAGATGCCTTTCAACAGGGCTTTGTTACCCCTTTAGTAGAAATACTCTTGGAGAGCGGTTCCGTAACCTTAACCACCAGAAGGATTGGCCAAGCGAATTCATTAATGGTTGTTCCTAAAGATGGGGCTGGACTTGCTTTTTCTGATCCTCTTAAACTTGCTGATAAAATGTCGGCCAGAGAAATTGTAATTATTGCCTTTACTGATGAGGTTGAGGATGGATATGCTGAAATCACAAGTGTGCTTGAGGCCCTTTTCGATCCCGACGAATCCTTGCCTGAGTTTGCCGGAGTTGTGTATGAAAAAGGATCTGCTCAACCGCCCGTGGTTTCTCCTCCACGAAGACCAATACAAGTAAGTGAATGGAGAAAGATGGTGGGGACGGCAGAAACAGCTGAGCAAGTGGATGCAGTATTGGCGGTTTTTAGGGCGAGAGTATTACCATTTGTTCCGGCGGAGCAAGTTGATAAGAACAATGTGCCGCCCTTGATGGTTTGTGCCCGCAGGATGAATGAGGAACAGAACGATATTGCCTCAGCAGCGAAAATCTGGCGGGCAATTATCGATGCGGATTTAGATCCAGAGAGAAACCGTAGAACTTATTTCGTTATGGTGAATGTGGCTAACCAAAAGTCTGATCTTAGAAAGGCGAAGGCAGAAAGGGATATAAACGGGGCTCTTGTAATATGGAAGGAATTGTTAAAAATTGATCCCGAGGAATATGATATTCAAGATGCCAGCACGGGACTGGTTAAAGCCGCCATGTTGATGGTGGCTTCGACATATTCTGATCACACAAAGCTAAAGCAAGAAAGAGAAATAAATGTGGCAATTGCAATATGGCTGACAATTTTAAGAGAACCAAATTTGGATGCGGATACCCATCGGCAGATTCTACTCACCATGATGGATGTGGCCAATAAGTTGAATGGGACGGATACCCCTGAAAGAGACCTGGCTTCTTCTCTTAGAGTCTTGACGGCCTTGCTAGGAGAAGATTTGCCAGCGGTAGAAAAACTAATTACTGTTTTGACTGCCGCGGATATTCTTACTAGATCTAGAGATTTACTTGTGTCTTCAAATCCAGCGCATTATCATTTGGTTGTAGGCGAATCCAAGTATATGGATTATATTTGGGCTTCGGTTCTTTATACCAGGCGAGAATTTGCTGGGGCGCTTAGTTTTATTGAGAGCTCGTCCTTTAAAGACGAAACCTTGCTTTCTCATGCTCGGGTTGATAACTTGTTAAAACTGGCTCACATTCACGATGACCCCACCAGGTACGAAGAGGGGGTACGTATTTGTGATGAGGCAATTGCCAGGCTAGATGTTGACGCTACTCCGGAACATCAGAGGCTATTTCCTTTTTTAGCGACAGCTAGGGTGTATTGTGTCGCCGACTTGGCCCGAAAGCAAGGGCGACCCTTGGATGAGGCTTTGGCTGATATTGAAAGAATCATTGAGTTCTCAGCAAGGAAGGATATCCCTTTTCAACCCCGCTTGCTAATGTTAAAAGTTTATCTTCTTATGGAGCAGGGGAAGACCAGGGAGTCACTGGCATTGGCACAACATGTTTATGAGACTTATGCAAGAAATCCCAAAGCTGCAGCATTTCTGCGTAGATTTAGGTAAGTAAAACTGAAATTCCCTCCTAAATTTGATGATAATCTATAAGGAGTAGCTATGTCTGTAGTAAGAGTTGCTAAAACTACACCTGCGAGACTACCCAGAGTGACCTTTGTAGAGGTTCCCTCGGGTAGCCGTAAATCAGTTTTAACCAATCCACTTGGTTTGTCTATTCTACAAGCCTTGCTTGTGCGTGAGTTTCCAGGGATTGAGGTTACCTTGGTTGACGGACAGCAGCTTTCCAATCGAGCAATCGCCCAAAGAGTACGGGAGAGTAGTCCTGATATTGTTGGCTATTCAGTTAAACCTTATTCCCTGCCACATCTTAGGGAGATAACCGCGGATTTAGAGGAAGTAGATGCTCTTTCCGTTTTTGGTCATGCGGTTCCCACTTTTGCCCCGGATCATATGCTGGAAGAATTTCCCGATGGAATAATGGTGCGGCATGATGGTGAATATCCTATGTTGGGGATAGTTGAGCATTGGTTGGGAAGAAAAGACTTGCATTCTGTTCCAGGAATTTCCTTTATTGATCCTGCTTCCAGAGAAGTTGTGAGCACCCAAGCGGTTCCGTTTAATTTAGCAGAAATGCCAGAACTGGATTTTGCACGGTTTTACGATATTTTTAGGGCAGGCGGGGAGGTTTGGTTGGAAGCGAGCCGGGTGTGTGCGCAGCGCTGTTCATTTTGTGTAGAGAATGAAGCAGCAAGAGGGTTTCCTAGAAGAGAACTTCCTGACAGCTATGTGGAATATTTGATGAGGACGCTCAATCGACATCGAATTTGGTCTGTCCATTTTTCTGATAGCGATTTTGTGGGAAGAAATTTTGACCGACTTGAAAGGCTTTTGCAAATTGGTGGAATTGATAGGATATTTATTGATACCAGAAGCGACGAAGTTGTCCAAGCTGAGGAGGCTAGCCCGGGATTTTGGAAAAGGATGGCAAATTTGAGGCTTTATCAAGTTTATTTAGGGATTGAATCCGGAGCACAAGGTCAGCGTGCGCGATTTAATAAGGGAGGTTCTCCCGAAATTGATAAACAAGCCGTGGCCATTTTAGCCGAAGCAAAAATTGATGTGGTTGGTGGATTTATTCAGTTTGATCCCTGGGTAACCCCGGCAGAAGTCGCGGCAAATGTGCGACATATACGGGAAATTGGGACGCATGTTATTTTTAAGCCTTTGCGGGCTATGCGTCTGCAACGCGGCAGCAGATTATTTGATAGAGCGCAACAAGAAGGGCTTTTGGTAGGGCCATCAGAGGATCCTCTTTTTTGGGAATATCAATTTGCGGATCCTCATATTGCTCGGTTAGTTGCGCTTACGTCAAAATGGGAGAAAAAAACAGCAAATATATATCAGGGCTTGGAGGCATTGGGAAGGCTTAGTTCAATGTATTTATGTGATACCAACATACCGCGAGGATGTAGGATGAATCCTCCTTGGATTGCTCGGTTAGTATCAAGCTTGGCTAAGTTGGATCTGCAGTTGTTAGAACAACTAAATAATGTAGACCAGCAAGCATGGGATTCTTCATCAAAGGTTTTGCTTGAAGAACATCTACGGAGATTCAGTGAAGAGCTCGGTAGGGTATGGAGGAGGCTATGGCCATTTAGCGCTGTGTCCATGGATGACCCAGTTGATACAGTTGCTATTGACGCGCTTGGGCGGTTTTTGCCTGTTGCTGAGGAGTTTTTAGCAGAGCAAGGAATAGAGAGAAGCGTCTTAGCTGCTACGCCCCATCCGGGCTCCATCCCTTTCTAACGCAATCTTTCCGGTTTTCATTAACTCGATGATACCGTATTTCTTTAAGGTTTTTTCTAAGCTTTCAACTTTTTCTTCTTCAGCGCAAATTTCAATCGTCACAGACTTGTCGCTTGAATCAACAATCTTGGCATCAAAGGCAGTGATGGTTTTAGCGATTTCAGCGCGTGTTTTTTCGTCAGCTTTGACTTTAATCAGGGCCAAGCCACGCTCGATGGATTTATCGGTGGGCAAATCAAAAACTTTGATTACATCAATTTGTTTGTAAAGCTGTTTGGTGATTTGCTCTAGCACTTGATCATCGCCGGAAACCACAATCGTCATGCGGGAAATATCCGGCTGCTCGGTGGTGCCGACGGCCAAGCTTTCAATATTAAACCCGCGGCGGCTGAAAAGTCCCGAGACTCTGTGCAGGACACCCGGTTTATTTTCCACAATTACTGAAATAGTATGTTTCATAACTAGTCAATTAGCATTTCGTTTATGGCTTGCCCCGGTGGCACAAACGGAAATACATTCTCCTCTTTATATACTTGGAAATCCATAAGTACCGGTCGATCATTTATTTTAAGCGCTTTTTCAAGCGCTGGCTTTACCTCTTCGGGCTTAGTGATCCGCATAGCTGCTGCGCCAAAGGCTTCAGCCACCTTTACTAAATCTGGATTATTACACAGGTTGGTGGATGAATAGCGTTTATCATATAACAATTCCTGCCATTGCCTAACCATTCCTAAGAAACAATTGTTAAGCACCGCAATTTTGATGGGTAGTTTGTGAATAACGGCGGTGGCCAACTCCTGAATATTCATTTGAATACTGCCATCTCCAGCAATGTCAAAAACAATGGCATCGGGCTTACCAATCTGAACTCCCATTGCAGCCGGAAAGCCATAGCCCATGGTTCCCAGCCCGCCGGAACTGACAAAAC
>CAZCLD010000067.1:0-5410 GCA_964499425.1 uncultured Candidatus Peribacteria bacterium
AACCCCCGAATGCATGGACCAAAACCATGTGCCTTACCACTTGGCGACGCCCCAAGGTAATTGCGAGTTTTGCGATCCGGAGCCGTAGCTCATGCGAGCTCTGCGAGATATGAGCGGAGGCGAAGGGAAGATTTTGAGAAATTTGTTGCGGTCAGCGGAAACAAATTTCGACGAAATCTTAGCAAAACCCAATTGTTAAATAACAAAATTAAATCTATCAACGCCAAGAATCTAAGTCAAATTCTTCTATTGATTTGTATTTTCAATAAAATCCGTTACAATAAAAAAAGTAATACCAAAATTTAAATTACAATCATGACTGAAGATAATACACAAGAAGCCGCTACACCTGCACCAGAGCCTGAAAAAGCTGCAGAACCAGCAGCTGACGCTCCTGCAGAACCGGCTCCTGCTGCGCCTGCAGAAACGGCTCCCGCCACCCCTGCCGAACCAGCACCTGCTGAGGCACCAGCTGCGGCTCCCGCCGCTGCAGAGGCCTGCAAGTGTCAAACAGTTGTTGAAGCAGACTGGGATAAGCAGAAAAAGACTATTGAGAAAACTTTTTTCAAGGGTTTTTCTCCGAGGCTTTTTTATTTTCCACTTTCTTTTTCAATAGACATTGATCGCACAACCAAAAATGCAGTGAAAAGTGGTTTCCAAGCCGTAGAGAATCCAATGATTATGGACACAGGTGGAATGTTTTTAGCTTCAGTGCTAATAGAAGTGACAGGTGGAGATCCAAACAACAAGAACATAGTTTCTCTTGCAGGAAAAGAAGTTTATACTAAAGTTTCAAAGAGACCGTGGAAAGAAATCAAAGCTGACATTGCCGAACTCGAAACAGAATTAGGTGCAAAACCGGCAGAACTTTATCTGTGGTATGTATCATGTCCAAAGTGCGTGGCAGGCAAAGAGATCAAGACGGTTTTAATTGCTGTCCCAGGAGCTGCTGCACCAGCAGCAGAAACGCCAGCTGCAGAAGCACCGGCCGCAGAAGCACCAGCAGCAGAAGCACCAGCAGCAGAAGCACCAGCAGCAGAAGCACCGGCCGCAGAGGCACCGGCCGCAGAAGCGCCAGCCGCTGAGGCACCAAAAGATCCGCCGCCAGCCGCCTAATAATTCAGGTCAACTGAAGGACATAGCTTTTTAAGCGTACATTCTTTGCATTTGGGCCTACGGGCAACACATACTCTTCTTCCATGGAAAACAATCAGATGAGAAAATAAGCCCCAATCCTTCCGTGGAACAATCTTCATCAAGTCCTTTTCAATCCTAACAGCGCTCTTAGCTTTGCTCAGTTTCATAGGCACAAGTCCTAGCTTCCCGCTGATTCTACATACATGCGTATCAACCACAATTCCCTCATTCTTCCCAAATCCCGAATCTAAAATTACATTAGCTGTCTTTCTGGCCACTCCCGGCAACCTCAAGAGGTCTTTCATGTTATCGGGCACTTTCCCTCCAAAATCACTCACAATCACTTCGGACGCCCCCTTAATATTTTTAGCCTTAGCTCTATAAAAGCCAGTTGAATAAATCATTTTTTCAAGATCTGCCAATTTCACCTCAGCGAAATCCTGAACGGTAGGATATTTCTTGAATAATGGGGGAGTAACCTTATTCACCCTTATATCGGTACATTGTGCTGAAAGAATAACGGCCACCAAAAGCTGAAAAGTATTCTCAAAATCAAGCGCGATCTTTGCATCTGGATGCTCTTTCTTAAGAAGCCTAACAAGCTGCGTGACAGTAATCATACAACGATTCTACCACCATGAGCATATAAGCGCGAGTTCGCATCAGAATCTTAGAAGAGGCTCTTTAACTTGATCCAAAATAGCCTTTTCCCAATTATCAAAATACTTTTCAGGAAGTCTTTCAATCTGCTCTTCAGTCAATATATCCAAAGGCAAATATTCTAGTGGATCGACATAAAGACCGTTTAGATGTACCTCAAAGTGTAGATGTGGTCCAGTTGTCATATATCCAGCACCGATTGTGCCCGGCATTCCACCACTCAGGCCTATAATTGACCCTTTAGCTATCGTTTGGGCTTCTTCGACAAGAATATTGCTCATATGTCCATAAACTGTAAGCAAGCCACCCGCATGGGCGATAATCACATAGCTATAGCCATACCCATTATCCCTGGCAGTATAAACAACGCCATCAGCGGCAGCCCTAACCGGAGATCCCTGATACTCGGGTATATCAACTGCATTATGTTGAACACCAAACACTCCTACATAGGAAGGATCTCTGAAATAAGCGCTTATTCCACGATCCGGATCAACTGGCCATACGAAATCACCGGAATCAAGCCCCAAGTTCTTGAGCTGGAAGTCATATAGTACTTGAGTTTTGTAATCCAGAATCATCTGATAATCCTCTGGATCAAAATCACTGCCCTCTTGAATCTTTCTATCAATAAAGTTAACCGCATTACTTAAATTCTTGATTTCATTTATGAGTTGTTCTTGCTCCTTAAGGGTTTGTTCAAGCAACTGAGTGTAGATTTCTTCACGGCCAAAAGTGATTTGGAGAAGTTTTTCTTTTGATTCTTTCTGTAATTCCAATTGGTCCTTTTCCTGTGCGAGCTCCTCTTGCAGTAGTGCCAGACTTTCTTTGCTCTCAGCCAACTCAATCTGCTCGGCTTCTAGCTCCTTAAAAATTCGATTCAACTTATCAATTATCTGTTGGCCAGCCTCATTCAAGAGCTCAAAATACTCCATCTTCCTTAAGTTCTCACCTACCGACCCATCCGCAAGCAAGAGCTTAAATGCATCCAACTCACCCTCTTCATCTATAGTAAAAAATTGATTTTCCTCCTCATAGATAACCCGAATATAGTCTTGCAAAAGAATCTTTTGATAATTCAGGGCTACCTCCTTTATTTCAACGTCCTCCTGTATCAGAATAATCTGATTCTCCTTCTCAACTACTTGCCCAATAACGCTCACAAGCTTTTCCTTAGTTAGCGCTATTTGATCATCCAGATTCAATAATTGATTTTTCAGACTTATCTGTTCTTCGCTAACCTGCTGCAATCGAGCCTTCGTATCAGATATATTGTTAAGAAGCTGATGGTAGTCAGTCTTACTTAGATTTAGCTCTTGTTTCACCCTTTCAAGGAATACTGCCTTATCGACCTGGGCTTCATTCTCTTCAACCACAGTTTCCTCAGGCACTTCCTCAAAGCCACTTGAAAAATTTTCAGGATCATACCTAATAGAAAAAGCCTCCATTTCGGTACCACTTTGGGCAAAACTAAGAGCAGTATTCGCCAAAATCAGACCTGAAATGGCTAAAATCGCAAAATATTTGTTCGTTTGAGAATGCATTTTTGTTTTAATATCAGTCCATTTTACCATAAATAAGCCAGAATCTCAATCCTCCAAGGTAAAAAGCCTTGCAAATAACGGCTGTTTTTCATACAATCTTACGGCAATAACACCGCACTATGTCACATAAGAAAGCAGGAGGATCAAGTAATAATGGCCGCGATTCAAAGGCAAAACGCCTTGGAGTAAAGGTTTTTGGCGGACAAGTAGTCAAAGCTGGGGCAATTATCATTCGACAGAGAGGAACAAAGTTTTTCCCGGGTGAAAACGCTGGTATTGGCAAGGATCACACGATTTTTGCTCTGAAAAGCGGGAAAGTTCATTTTACTGAAAAAACCCTCAAAAAGTACGATGGTCGCAAATTCAAAGATAAGATTGTGAACGTAAAAGCTGCATAAACAACTTTAATGTCGTTAGAGTCTTTTATAGGTGCAGAATCTGATGAAGGAATGTCTGCTGCCTCTCTCGAGAAACTCCGAGAGAAGATGAAGGCTGCAGCTGCGCAAATAGCTCAGATAAAAAAAGAAGAAAAGAAGCAGAAAAAGAAAGAGGATGAGCTTTTAAAAATCCTTCTCAAATTTGTAAAAACCAGTCACAAAAAAGATTTAGTCCTACTCATAAGTAGGGTACTTGAGCAGAATATTCCTGCCAATTTTATTCTAGCTATCATTCTCCTTGGCAATGAGGAAATCCAGCAGCTAGTAGGGAAGTATCTAATGCTACAGGCTGGAGAGCAGGAGGAGAATGAAAAAGCACTAATATTCTTTGGGCAAGAGGATGAGACACTTCCGCTTAAGCTTCGGATAGAAATGGATCATTGGATAAAGAATATGTTAGCGCAGGCGCAGGAGACTCCGCAGAAATTACTCAAAAACGCATACAAAATTGAAATGGTACAGCTCCCAAGTGAATCTGAGTTTGATGACAAAAAATACGAGGAGAAAAAGTCCATCAAAAAAGTCACGACACAGCTAATGACATACGTAATGAGAGATTTCCTCGAACAAAACAAACAAGACGAATCTTTCAGCAAACTCTATGAATTTGCCAAGTTCATTCTTACTGGAATCCTTAATAAAACAGAGGAGAGTCTGAATAATCGGCAGTTGTTAGAGGAATAAACTACTCCTCAATAAGCTTTTTCCTTTTCAGTTCCTCAATCAATTCTTCACTTGGCATATCAAGCAGCTTCATATCGCAAATATATTCAGCGACTCTACGAAACCCAACCGAATTGGTGTCGTTAAATCCTGACTGATAAACCATATCCACCAATTTTGAAAGCTCCTCACTGTTAAGGCCGTACTTAACGCTTAGATCAATTAAATATTTATCCTCCATGACTTGATTCTACAATTTGCAAACTGTAAACTCAACAACAATTATGCAGGAAATTTGGGCTTACACTCTCGGAAGCGTCGCTTTAATAAGTATAGTATCTCTTGTCGGAATACTGACAATTTCAGTCAAGACCTCAATTTTGAAGAAATTCTTGATATACATGATAAGCTTTTCGGCAGGGGCCATGCTCGGTGACGCTTTCATCCATTTGCTCCCGGAGATAGTAGAGACAGAAGGTTTTGGGCTAGAAATATCGCTATATCTCTTATCAGGAATAGCATTTTTATTCATAGTAGAGAAAATAATACACTGGAGACATTGTCACCATCCAACCACTGATGACCATCCACATCCTTTTGCCTGGACAAACTTATTCGGTGATGGGATCCACAATTTTATAGATGGGATGATCATCGCTGCTGCTTACGTAGTCAGCATACCCGTAGGGATAGCAACCACTTTAGCGGTTGTTCTACATGAAATCCCTCAGGAAATTGGTGATTTCGGGATCCTACTACACGGTGGATTCTCCAAAAAGAAAGCGTTGCTTTTAAATTTCTTAACAGCACTTTTGGCAGTGCTTGGAGCGATAATCGCTCTAGTTCTAAGCTCTTATGCACACAATATCACTAAATTCTTAATTCCCTTCGCATCTGGAGGGTTCATATATATAGCTGCCGCGGATTTAATCCCAGAGTTACACAAGGAAACCAAAGTCTCAAAGTCAC
>CAZCLD010000068.1:0-5342 GCA_964499425.1 uncultured Candidatus Peribacteria bacterium
TTATGCTAACGTTGGAAGAGGTAAAGCACCGGTGTATCTTAAGGCGGATGTGGATACTGTATTTGCAGAAGAATTAAAGAGATCTCTCATTGAATTAGACGAGGAGAATGGAATGGCTACGATTCAAATTGAAGATGAACCTGTGGAAGTCGTCGGCTCATGTGAAGCAACTTGGAGATATTATCATGCAAAATCCGGTGTGAAACGAAGAACATTCCATAGAAACTTAAAGAAATTAACACCCGTTGCGGGTTACAGAGGAAAAAGCAGCAACCAAAGGTGTGAAGTATATCGTAAAACAGAAGTGGATGACCTCTTCTATCGTATTGTCGACCTCGATGGAGATGGCCTAACAGATGCAGAAGTTGACGGCGAATGGATCGTTACAGCTGCATGTTGCGATGAATTAGCCGCATGCTATGGCTTTGAAAAACACCAAATTGCCTATTACATCAAAAGTAATAATATCCAACCAATTCCTGGCATCAAAGGAAGACGTAACGTAGAAAATGCAAGGCCAGGCAAACTATATAGACTGACGGATTTGACAGAGTTCTTGGGGGTCAGTTGAAACGCTATCTAAGCCGGTTTGAATGAATAAAGCACACCTTTTCCCTTTCCTGTACTCTTAATCACTTTTGACTCGAGTAAACGCTTAAGATCACTCTTCAAAGTAGGACGTTTTATATCTGGCAGCTTTTCTGAAATTTGGCCTATCGAACAAGGCTTTTTATTTATTATCGCTAAAATCATTTCTGTCCTCTCTTCCTTATTTAAAATTCGCTTACTCTCCTCCCTAATCTCTTTCCCCTCCATCACATCAAGCATGGTGTGCTGAGTTGCAAACAATTCACTACAGACAAATTCAATAAATGGATCTGTGTTTTTCTTGGAATCAGCTAATTCTAAAGATTCCAAATATTTGCGTCTATGCACCATTTTTATAATGCAAGGAGGATATTCCGCTTGCATCAATATTAAATTCATAAGTAATCTGGCCATTCTTCCGTTGCCATCATCAAATGGGTGAATTGCTGCAAATTTATAATGAAATAATGACGCTTTTTCTATAATATGAGTCTTTTTCTCCTTCTTAAACCACTTCAAAAGTGCTTCCATTTCATCTTTTACATGAATCGGATCGGTATATTTATGAATTTTACCAGAAAGTGTCAGGACGTGATTTGGCCTTGTTTTGTACTTGCCTGGTGTTAAAGGCTTTTTTATAAGATCACCATTTGCCGCTTTTGCATAAGTGAACTCGACACCTTTCAACAATAAAGCATGCAACTGTTTTATAAAACCTTCACTAAGTCTTCTTTTGCTATGAACAAAATCTCTAAGCCAGTCTATAGCTTCGGCATGATTCTTAGCTTCCAAATAATCTTTCAGCGGTTTGCCTTCAGAAGTTAAGCCTTCTCTCAGGAAAAAAGCTGTTTCACCATACGTCAGTGTATTTCCTTCAATAGCGTTTGAATTGTATGTCCAATCAATCCTCAATTTTTCCTGCCAAGCTTGCAAAAGCTCTTTGGCAAAAGGCTTGTGCGCATTGATTTTCTCCTGAAGATCGCCAATTTTTTGTGAAACACCCTTCATATCCATATTATATCCAAAAATATCCAAAAGGGCAAGCCCATGTGCTACAGATTTCAAGTTGTATTTGCTACAATACAGGCATGAAAAAAACTCAAACATATTACAGGTGCAAGAAGTGCGGTGATGAAATTCACGGGAATACTCACAAAAAAATGACCGATTGTACTTGTGGCGCTATTGCAATTGATGGGTGCGAATACTATGTAAGGATCATAGGGAATAAGAAGGATTTTGAAGTAATTAAAAAATAATAAGAAGTCTCTGAAGAACTAGCTTGCGCCTAAGTTAGCATCTTCTTCAACATAAAACTTTTCCATTAGAGGTTTGTCCAGTTTTTTGCTAACACACAGTGCTTATACAAAAAAACAACACTGTTTCAATGCTAAAAGGCGCAATTAGGACTTCGTCCTCTTGCGCTGTGGAGCGGGTAAGGGGGATCGAACCCCTATCAACGGCTTGGAAGGCCGTGGTAATAGCCATTATACGATACCCGCTGGCTTTGGATGAACACTGGCCATTTTATAGAAATAAATTTCAGTTTCAAGTTTTTTTAGATATATTAAAACCAATGACCTCGCAAATCTTACAAATCCAGCAGATCTGCCTTCAGATCCAACCCAACGGAGGCCCAGCAGGCAACATTAGCTTTAAAACCTGTTTAGGATCTCCAGAAATTTCCCGATTTCCGATGATTTCTTGCCCCTGCTGTGTTACTCGTCGTTTATTTAGCGGTGCTAAACTGCACTCCTCGTGCCTTGCAGAAGACAAGAAATCATCGGAACTTAGCAAATCCGGAAATCCTAAACAGGTTCTTAGCGAAGGTGATAGTTTTCGCATAACAAAATCAGGAACACAGCTCATCAACATAACACTCGAAGACTTCGTAACTCCTCAGCCTGAAAACAACCCCTCATCAGAAACCAAACTCCACGCCCTGATTTACAAAAAACGCCCAGAAATAAACTGGATTTTCCACCTCCACGACGACATCGTCCTAAATAACCCAAAAAACCTCCCAATAACCGAGAAATATGCAGAGTTCGGCACACCAGAACTCGTAGACGAGGTCGAAAAAGTCCTAGGCCAAGAAAATTACCTGGTCATGCAAAATCATGGTATTATCGCGCTCGGTTCTTCATTTGAAGAAACCATCCACCTCATAAAAAACACACACAATGCCAGTAAAAACGATTGAATGGCGCGATACGATTTATATGATCGATCAGACGCTTTTGCCCAAGCAATACAAGGTCATCAAGTGCGACACTCTCAGGAAGGTTTGGGACGCGATTAAGCAGTTGAAAGTTCGAGGAGCACCGGCGATTGGCGTTGCCGCAGCTTTTGGGATGCTTCTTGCAGCGGAAAAATCTCAAGCCAAGACTTATGCAGCTTTCAAGAAAGATATGCAAAAGGCTTCGAAGTACCTTGCCAGCTCTAGGCCGACAGCGGTCAATTTGTTCTGGGCGCTAGATAGGATGATGGAGCTTTTAAAAAAAGAAAAATCAGTCCCAGCTTTAAAAAAACTTTTCAAAAAAGAAGCACTCACCATCTACGAAGAAGATCGAAAAATTTGCCGCAAAATCGGCCAAAACGGCAATAAAGTGATCCCAAAAAACGCAAAAATCATCACACACTGCAACGCAGGCGGACTTGCAACAGCAGATTATGGCACCGCCCTCGCATGCATGTTCGCTGCCCACGAAAAAGGCAAACGCCTCCATGTTTTTGCAGACGAAACAAGACCCCTCAACCAAGGCGCAAGACTCACAACCTGGGAACTCATGCAGGAAGGGATCAAAACAACACTAATCTGCGACAGCATGGCGGCCCACGTCATGAAAACCCAAAAGATAGACTGCGTAATAGTCGGCGCTGACCGAATCGCAGCAAACGGAGACGCAGCCAACAAAATCGGCACATATGGCCTCGCCCTCGCAGCCAAAGCCCACAATGTACCTTTCTACGTCGCAGCACCGCTTTCAACCATAGATCGCGGCTCAAAAACCGGCAAACAAATCCCAATCGAAGAGCGCGACCCAAAAGAAGTCACAGATTTCAAAGTCCCAGTCTATAACCCAGCCTTCGACGTAACTCCAGCCAACCTAATCACAGCGATCATCACCGAAAAGGCGATCGTGAAAAACCCAACAACATCTAAAATCAAAAAACTATGGACTTAAAACAATTCATTCGCGACATCCCAGACTTCCCAAAACCAGGAATCGTCTTCAAGGACATCACACCTCTCCTTGCTGATCCAGAAGCATTCAAGCATGTAGTCGATCAAATGACACAGTTCGCACAGAAACAAGGCGCAGAAGCAATCGTCGGTATCGACTCACGCGGATTCATTTTCGGCAGTGTCATCGCTTACAAACTCGGCCTCAAATTCATCCCGGTCCGCAAAGTCGGCAAACTCCCACACGAAACAATTTCCGAAAAATACGCACTCGAATACGGCGAAGCAGAATTAGAAATCCACAAAGACGCCCTCTCCCCAGGAGAAAAAGCGCTAGTCGTCGACGACCTCCTCGCAACAGGCGGAACCATCCGTGCAACCTGCAACCTAGTCGAAAAACTACAAGCAGAAATCTGCGGAATAGCTTTCTTAATAAACCTCGCCTTCCTAAACGGCAGCGAAAAAATTTCAAATTACAAAATCCTAAACCTCATTCAGTATGACTAAAGCACAGATAGGCATATTCGGCGGCTCAGGCTTCTACAACCTCCTCGAAAACGCAGAAGAGATCGAAGTCGACACCCCATACGGCAAACCCTCAGACAAAATTACAATAGGGGAGTACAAAGGCAAAAAAGTCGCCTTTCTGCCCCGCCACGGCAACGACCATAGGTACCCACCCCATAAAGTCCCATACCGAGCCAACCTGTGGGCTTTCAAAGAGCTTGGGGTCAAATACATCCTCGGCCCATGCGCCTCAGGCAGCCTCCAAAAAAACATCGCACCAGGCGACTTCGTGATTTGCGACCAATTCGTCGACCGCACCAAGACACGTAAAGACACATACCACGAAGGACCCTCTGCAGGATATGGTTTCGGGACGAAAGATTCACAATTTGAGCGAAAACGGCAGCAGACCGACGAAGGCGTATCAGGAACCGATACGTCGAGGAGGGGTGAGCCGTTTGCAGCCAAATTGGGGAGCTTGCAGTCGGAAGCATATCCTGCAGAGGGTCCTAACGGCCCGAAAGTCGCCCACGTCGAAGCAGCCCATCCTTACTGCGAAGATTTAAGAAAAATCGCAGTCGAAGAAGCAAACAAGCTTGGAATAACAGTACACGGCGGCGGCACAGTAGTCGTAATTCAAGGCCCACGCTTTTCAACCAAAGCCGAAAGCCGATGGTTCTCCAGCGCAGGATTCGAAGTAATAAATATGACCCAATACCCCGAATGCATCCTCGCCCGCGAACTCGAAATGTGCTACGTCAACATCTGCTTAATAACAGATTACGACGTCGGTCTGGAAGGAGAAGATGATATAAAACCTGTCACAATCGAAGAAGTCCTGAAAACCTTCAAGCAAAACAACGAAAAAGTCAAAGATCTCCTGTTCGCGTTGATAGAAAGGATCGATACAAAGCGGGAATGCGGTTGTCACTCTGCGATGAAGGGGGCGTTTTTGAATTGACCCTTGCCCCTCCCAGATTTTCTGGTATGTTCTTACTCGTGGCGAAGAAAAACACAATCATCAAAGAAAAAATACACATCTGGCGCAAAGCGGCAGCAA
>CAZCLD010000069.1:0-5279 GCA_964499425.1 uncultured Candidatus Peribacteria bacterium
AATAAATTGATTCATTTTTATTAATGATAATAATGCCTTTAAGTATTTGGATCCGTAGGCTGGCTGAATAACAATTTGATTAACCTCAATATAACAAATATATTTAGTGCCGTCATGGTCAACTATTATTGCATAAAAATGGACTGGCCTGCTTTTATCTCTATTATTTAAATTACTTTTCATGAAATAAGTGCGATAGCCAGCAGTTGAGAATATTTTGCAGATTTCTTTGGCCGTACCCCAACAATTTCGGTGAAAATTATGATTATTGTTATGCAATGGTTCTAGATAGTTTTGGCAGTAGACGTTAAATAGAATATCTATTTTTTGCGCTAAAGCTATGGCGCTGTCATAAAATCTTGAATGTTGTAAATAACATTCTATTGGATTCACTGATGGCTCAAGAGATATCTCTGAATCATATGGATCTATTTTTCTCATTATTGCCTCTGGATTATCAATCTGCCTGCCCCCATATATATCTTTGACAAATGAATTATCTCTAGCCAATTTATTTAATGGGATAAAAAGATATGTTCTGATTAAAAAATTTTTAATTGCTTTTTCTCTAGATTCTATGCCCTGTTGTACATTGTTTAAGTGATTGGGAGCTAAAGAATATAAATGCTCTGGGTATAGTATCAATAATATTGCGAGTATGATTATTCTTCTCATATTGTTTTAAGCATTAATATTCCATTATTTGTGCCTCACTAAACCGCTTCCGCAACAAAATTTAATAAAATTTAATTATATGAATATATACTAATAAATGACATATATAACATAATTGTCAATAGGCAGGGAGAGAATAAGTTATTGACTGAATCTTTATAATACATTTATAATAATAAAAAGAGAATATTACTTTGATATAAAGGTTCTAATATGTCAAGGGGGAATTTGTGGTTGTATCTTGCCTAATCATAATCAGTTAAGTAGGGATTGTTTTTTGGCAAAAGGGAAAATTATTGTTAGTAAGTAGAGTATTGATAAGGAATGTGTTATGATTTCCGATAGTAATTAGAAAGCGAGGAAGTGGATGATTTTGTTGCGGCCGTTAGTGGTTTTGGATCTGGAAACAACCGGGGCCTGGGTGGAGAAGGATAAGATTGTAGAGGTCGGGATGGTCAAATGTCTTCCCGATGGTGCCCGGGAGCAGTATGTTAAGCGGGTTAATCCGGGAATGCCCATTCCGCCGGCGATCAGCCGGTTGATTGGTATCAAGGATGAAGATATTGCGAATAGCCCCTTTTTCCGGGAGATTGCCAAAGAGGTGCTCTCTTTTATTGGGGAGGCGGATATCGGCGGTTTTAATGTTGAGCGCTTTGATCTGCCGGTATTGGAGCGGGAGATTGTGGCCAGTGGTCTGGCCTTTGACTGGCGGGGCCGGGTGGTGTATGATGCCCAGAAAATTTATCATGTTAACGAGAAAAGGGATTTAACAGCGGCCTATAAATTCTATTGTAATAAAATATTGCAGAATGCTCATACGGCCCTGGCTGATGCGGAGGCCACCGCTGAGATTTTACAGGCGCAAACAGAAAAATATGGTGAGGGTCAAGGAAAGATTGAAACGTTAGAGCGCTTTAATTATGATCATCCCCTGGAGTTTTTTGATAAAGAACGAAAGTTCCGTTGGTGGAATAAGGAGCTTTATCCGATGTTTGGTAAGTACGCGCGGAAATATTCAATTCGGAAAATTGCCCAGATCGATACTGGTTACCTGGAATGGATTTTGAAGCGGGATTTCAGCTCTGAGATAAAACAGATGATCGAGGGTGTGCTTAGCGGCCAATATCCTAAATATCCGGAAGAGTAGGAGAGCGAAGCAGTCCCATCTTATATGTTACGTAAACGAAGCGCACGTTGAGTGTGGGAAGGAGATTGTATGCGAGATCTTTTAAAAAGTATTAATACGGCAATTACCGGTTTCCTCCTGGTAATGAGAACGCAGAAGAATATGCGTTACCATTTTCTTGCCGCCCTGTTTATTATTATCTTGAGTGTGGCGCTTAATGTTTCGCGGATAGAGTTGATGATTCTTACTTTGACGGTAACCCTTGTCCTGATTATGGAAATGATTAATACGGCCATTGAAAATATTATTAATATTATTAAGACTAAATATCATCCCGTGGCCAAGGTGGTGAAGGATATTTCAGCGGCGGCGGTGCTGGCCAGCGCCATAAACGCGCTGGTAGTCGGTTATATTATTTTTTCTACCAAGATCCCCTTTGATTTTAAGACCGGGGTTTTACGTCTGCGAAATTCTTCCGCGGATCTTACTTTTCTCTGCCTGGCGCTGGTTATTATTCTTGTCGTTCTGATCAAGGTGCTTTTCCGCCGGGGCACGCCCTTAAAAGGCGGGATGCCCAGCGGTCATGCCGCTCTTTCTTTTGCCATGTGGACAATAATTGTTTTGCTTACTAAGAATCTGCTTGTCGCGCTGCTGGCTTTTTTGATGGCTTTTCTTATAGCCCGCAGCAGGATCCATAAGAAGATCCATAATTTTTGGGAAGTAGTGGCCGGTGCCCTGCTGGGGGTAGTGGTGGCCATGCTCATTTTCCAGCTTTTTTTCTAGGAGGTGTTATGGCTAAGAAAAAGAAAAAAGAAAAATCCCAAAAGGGCATGGGAGTAAAGGAGTTAAGAAAAAGATATAAACTTTTATCCGAATTAGTAGATCATATTCCTGATGTTGTTTATGTTAAGGACAGGCAGGGTAAACTGCTATTTGTTAACCGGGCCCACGCGAAAGGGGTTGGTCTGGCCGCGGAAAAAGTAGTGGGTAAGACTGATTATGATCTTTTTCCCAAAAGGCGCGCGGATAAGATGACCGAAGATGATCAGCACGTGATGAAGAGCGGGAAACCGATGGTTGATAAGCTTGAGCGGGGGACAAGGGTGGATGGCGTGGATAATTACGTCTCCACTACCAAGGTGCCTCATTGTGATGTGTCCGGGAAGGTTATCGGATTGATGGGGGTGACCAGGGATATTACGCGCCGGATGCAGTTGGAAAAGATAAAAAAGGATAAGGAGAAAATAGAAAAGAAAGTGGCTTTGCTGGAAGACTTGAATAAGATGAAATCGGAATTTGTTGCGGTGGTTTCTCATGATCTGCGTATTCCGTTGACGGTGATTAAAGAAGCGATTATGATCATACTCGATGAACTGGCCGGACCGGTAAGCGGTAAACAGAAAGATTTATTGAACAAGGCCAGAAAGAGAGTTGATTACTTAAGTGATTTTATCGGTGAATTGCTGGAACTGGCCCAGGCGGAAAGCAATAAAATCAAATTGACCTATTCCTTAATAGATTGCAGAGATTTAATTATGGAAGTGGCTGAATCCTGCCGTCAGTCGGCCAAGCAGAAAGGGATAGAATTGGATTATCATTTGCCGAAAAAGCAGTTGAATATTTTCCTGGATGTAAGCAAAATCAGCCGTGTGCTGACTAACCTCCTGGAGAATGCCATTAAGTATACAGAGCATAGCGGACAGGTAAGGCTGGAAGCCAAGGTGCTGCGCGGAAAGTTAAAGATCACAGTAAATGATAATGGCGTCGGGATTGCTCCGGTGGATTTGAATAGGATTTTTGATAAAATGGTTCAACTTACCCGGAAAACGGCTGTAGCCAAAAAGGGAGTGGGGCTGGGGCTTTCCATTGTTAAGGAGTTAGTGGAAAGACACGGCGGGCAGGTAGGCGTAGAATCTAAGATCGGGGTTGGTTCGAAGTTTCACTTTACTCTTCCCGGACTTTACCCGTTGGATTTTCTCGATGAGGCTACGCGTTTTAATATCAATGACTTTTTGGCTAAAAGTAAAAAGGTGCATTTTTATGATTTTCTTTTTGTTTCATATGATGAGCTGAAGAAGAAGTTGAAAGTCAAACCGGGCAAATTAGTCAGTGATTTGAAGAAGATTATTGACGCGACAATTATTGACAGCCCGGGGAAATCGCACCTGGTGCTAACCGATGCGCACAAGGGGTTGTGCAGCACCATTATTTCCGAGGCGGAGGATAAAGATATTCAGGGTATTATGAAAAGCCTGAAGGCGCAGCTAACTCGTTATTTTCGGGAAGTCACCGGCGAAAGGTTTTTTATCCATCCGGGGACGGCACTGTATCCCCAGCGCTCCAAGAAACTTCCTCTGCGTGAAGTAAGCAGTAATCTTTCTTTGAAGAGGATGCATATTGGCCAGGAACAGCGGCGGCATCAAAGATTTCGTTTTAAAACTGAGCTGGAGGTGCTTTTTCCTGACAAGACTACAGGTCTGTTCCGGACGGTGAATATTTCCCGCGGCGGCCTTTGCTTCGAGGTAGAAAAGGGATTAGTGCCCGGTTCCCGGACAGAGATTAAGCTTCTTCTCCCCGGGCAGAGCAGGTCGCTTAATCTCAGTACGCGGGTGGCCTGGGTAAAGGATTATGAACATTCTCATGATGATGTTCCGCGAAAGTATCGGGCCGGGCTGGAATTCCTGGATTTACAGAAGAAGGAAGAAACAAGACTTGCCGGACTGATCCGGGAGGTTGCGGCCAAGAAAAAGTAAAAAAATGGGGAAAAGACCGTTTAAATTAATTTTAATAATTAGTTTCTGCCTGTTCAGCTGCTGCGGTTATGCTAAGGATCTGGAACTGGTGCTTTATCGGAGTTTTTTGCAGAAGTTAATGAATGGGGTGTTTCCCGTCCGCATAGAAAAGAGCTATAAACCGCAGGTCTCGTTAGGGCAGATAGGTAATTTGCTGGCCTTTGACTATACGCTCTCTTTACGTGATCCTGTTCTTGTTATCCACGGTAAATATATTCAAGTCAATGCCGATATTGATCTCCTCAGCCCCTTGGGAAAACATACATTTCCCGGCAGGTGCCGGTTTGTGCCGGTATTTAATAAAAGTAAAAACCTCATCGAATTCAAGGTCACCGAAGGGACAGTACGCGTTAAAATTGATACTGATAGTGTTGTGCTGGATTTAGGCACAGTTGATATCTCTCCTTTTATCAGTAATATCAAACTGCCGCTTGAATACGGCAAGATAACTGTTTCCGGCCGCCAGCTGCGGCCCCAGTGTGAGGATGTAGGGTTTAGGCTGTATAAAGACCGGGTAGTGGTAACGGGTGATATTGAAATAGCCGGCCGCTAGGCAGATGTGTGTGTTTTCTTTTCCTTCTCCTTTTATTTTTCCCCGCGTAATTTTACTAATATTAC
This sequence comes from uncultured Candidatus Peribacteria bacterium, assembly GCA_964499425.1. GTDB lineage: Bacteria > Patescibacteriota > Gracilibacteria > UBA1369 > LOWO2-01-FULL-3 > JAQBYK01. The sequence continues at coordinate 5,212 of CAZCLD010000069.1, forward strand.
TACTTTTAAATATAAGATAGCGTAAACTATTATGGACACTTTTAGTATGAAGTTACCCACAATCGCCT
>CAZCLD010000070.1:0-5244 GCA_964499425.1 uncultured Candidatus Peribacteria bacterium
AATCCTTCAACCCCTCGATAATAAACCATTGTCCCCATCCCAACTAACCTTGCCCCCGCCATCATAATTTCAATCGCATCTCGCCCATTTGTAACACCCCCGGTCCCAATTATGGGCAAACCTGTCGCCTTAAACACCTCATATACACACTTAACCGCTACAGGCTTAATCCCAGGACCAGATACTCCCCCAAACTTATTTGTAAGAATAGGTCGACGCACATCAATATCAATTGCCATTCCAGCTAGAGTATTAATCAAGCAAAATCCATCTGCCCCCTCTTCTGCACAGGCCTTTGCGATCTCAGAAATATTAGGCACATTTGGCGTCAACTTAACTATAAGAGGTTTCTTTGTTTTTCCCCGGACTGCTTTCACAACATCCTGGGCCCCTGAAACACTACAAGAGAATGGCTTCCCGTACTTATCATCCACATTTGGACAAGAAATATTCACCTCAATTACGTCAGGTCCACACTCATCCATCTTAGCTACCACCTCAGCAAAATCCTCAACACTCTTCGCCACAACATTTCCAATAATTGGCGCTGGTTTATCCTTCAAGTACTCTGGAAATGTCTCTTCCTTGGCCTTTTCAATGCCTCCGTCTGACAAACCAACCGCATTCATAAAATAATGATCCGTGCCAAACATTGTAGGATTTTTGTGACCCACATGCTCTTCGAGCCAAACCGATTTAGTCGTTACCCCCCCGGCTCCATTTCGAATAACATTCCTCAAACAAGAAGCAGTCACACCTAAAACCCCCGAAGCTAGAACCGTTGGGTTCTCAAATCTTACTTCACAAAATTTCACTGATAGGTCTGCCATTTATACTATTAGAATTTGCCCGCAAGATAATACCATGCAGTCCTCAAGCATCCAAGTAATTCATCCACTAAAAGTGCATTCCTTCCCCACAGCCTCTCCAACAATCTTCCCTTTCTCAAAAACCAGCTCGCCTCCCACAAAAGTCATAATCGGCCACCCCTTAAACATAGAATCCTCATAGGGCGACCATCCACACTTGGTAAACAATTTATCCTTATCAACTGTAGATTCCTCATCCATATCAACCACAACAATATCCGCGTCGTAGCCTTCTTTAAGCCAACCTTTATTCTTTGCACTAAAAATCTCCGCAGGTCTCTCACAACAAAGCCGAACCAATTCTTCCAAAGCTAGTCCCTCATTATTCACGGTATTAAGAAGCATCGGCAAAACTATTCCAACTCCCGGGACACCGGACGGAGCATCAAGATATCCCTGCTCCTTTTCTTCAAGAGTATGAGGGGCATGATCAGTAGCAATAATATCAATCTCCCCCATCTTTACGCCTTTCCACATAGAAAAAACGTCTTCACGCTCACGCACAGGAGGATTAACTCTAATTTTTGTACCTAGAACTTCGTAATCACTATCGCAAAGAGTCAAATGATGAGGTGTTACCTCACAAGTTATGTCCTCAAACTCCTCAATAATCTCAAGCTCCCCCGCGCAAGAGACATGAGCCACATGCAAAGCATGACCAGTCTCTTTGGCTAACTCACAAATCTGACGAACCGCCTTCGCCGCAGCTTCCGGGCTTCGTATTTTCGAATGCACTGCAGGATCAACCTCTCGCCCCTCAAATTCAGCTAGATATTCTTTGCTATTTTTTTCAATTATTGATTCATCCTCCGCATGTACCACAACTAGCTTATTCCCCTCTTCAAAAAGCTTCCTCACACCATCAGAAACCCCCATATCACCCGTAGAATTTGCCATAAACAATTTCACACCAGGAATTCCCTTTGCAGAATTAACTTCCTTCAAATTCTTACCATCATACCCAAGATATAAGCCATAGTTCACATAACTATGCCCCTTAATCAATTCACGCTTAGCATCCAAATCTTTCACAGTCAAAATAGGAGGCTGATTATTCGGCATATCAAAAACAGTTGTAACTCCACCTGCAACCGCCGCCTTTGACCCTGTTCCCCAGTCCTCCTTATAACTTTGACCAGGCTCTCTAAAATGCACATGGGCATCAATTAAACCTGGGAGAATAATTTTTCCAGTACAATCAATTTCGTCACTATCAACTTTGGCCCCCGGATCCAAAATCTCTTTAATCTTTCCATCTTCAATCAAAACATCTTTTTTCTCAATACCTCCACTCGACACTATCTCACCATTTTTTAAGAGAATTTTTTTCATAATTTAAGCCAAAACCATATTCAAAAGAGCCATTCTCACAGCCACACCATACTTAGGTTGATCAAAATACTTCGCACGCGGATCCTCATCCACCTCAAGAGCTATCTCATCAACTCGAGGTAAAGGATGAATCACTATACTATCCTCTTTCGCCTTCTTCATAAGCTCGCCGTCTAAAATATAGGATCCTGCGTATTTCTCATACTCCTCCTTGCTCCCAAATCTTTCCTCTTGAATGCGAGTCATACTGATAACATCCAATTCACCAATAACTTCTTTCAGATCCTCAACTTCTCTAGCCTCTTTAACTAAACCCTCCGGCATCTTCAACGCCTCCGGCGAAACAAAAACAAAATTCACGTCAAAATGTGAGAGCATCTCACATTCAGCGTGCACAACTCTTCCATACTTCAGATCTCCCACCATCCCAATCGTAATTCCATCCAAGCCCCCTTTTTCTCTCCAAATAGTGTAAACATCCAGCAAACCCTGGGTTGGATGATCATGAGCACCATCACCTGCATTAAAAACAGGCACATCGCTTGTGGAAGCCAATTTCGCCACAGAGCCAGGCTCAGGATGCCTCATTGCAATAGCATCAGCCATCTGAGAAACAGTCTTACCCGTATCCTCAAGCGTTTCTTGTTTTTTCAGGGAAGAAGTTCTTGCCATGTCAAAGTTGCTTATCACACTCCCCCCAAGCCTGTGCATTGCAGTTTCAAAACTAAAACGAGTCCTTGTCGAAGGTTCAAAGAAAAGAGTTGCCAGAACCTTTCCCTTCATCAAATCGGATCCACCATTCTTCACAATTTCTTCCATTTTTCTAGCTTCCTCGAATAAAGCCAGTAATCCCTCCTTATCAAACTGTTTGGCCTCCAAAATGTGCTGCCCTTTAAAATCCATTTTTTCGCTTTTATTCGGACAATAATTTAAATCAATTCACATAAAGTGTAAAGGCCCTATAATAGGCATATGAAAAAAATATTTAAAATCATAATCGGCCTAAGTGTTTTAGCTACTTTTGGAGGTTTTATAACAAGACAGCTAGGAATTTCTTATGAAAATTCTCAAATCATAAAAAACATAGTCTTTTTCCTAGCATTTTATTTTATTGTTCGAAATGTCAAAGATATTCAGATTAACTCCAAGCGCACTAAATCAATAAGCAAACTCGCCTCAAGCTCATCATGGAATATTTTAAATCCCACAGGATTCTTGATCAAAATGACTCTTAAAAACCCCAAGCTCCTTGAACAACTAATCTCACCCGAATCAAAAAACAAAAAACAAATTCTTACCGAAATAAAAAAAATAACTAAGGTAAAAGAGATAAAAAAGGTTGACGATGAAAACACTGATATCCTGGTGACCTTTATAGATCAATCGGAGCACTGGTATAGAGCTCACACAAAACTGCACAAAATTATTAGTTTAAGCAGATACAGCTAATAATTAACTCAACTCTTGCCACAAAATACTTTTCACAATACAATGCGCAGGAAATGACAGAAGCCAAACTCGTCCTCAAGGACGGTACTACACTCTCCGGGCAAAGTTTCGGTGCACCGCTAAGCGGAGCAGGAGAAGTAGTTTTCAACACATCTATGGTCGGATATCCCGAGGCTCTCACAGATCCCTCATATTGCGGCCAGATCCTAACTCTAACTTACCCTCTCATTGGCAATTATGGCATCGGTGGTTCATGCAAAGTAGATGGTATTGAAAAACGTTTCGAAAGCAAAAAAATCCAAGTCAAAGGCTTAATTGTAAGTGAATATTCTGAAGAATTCAGCCACTGGGACGCCAGAAAAACATTAGGAAAGTGGCTTAAAGATGAAGGCATTCCCGCTATTACAGGGATAGATACTCGTGCCCTCACCCAAAAAATCCGTGAGCACGGGACCATTCTCGGAAAAATAATAATAAACAAAGACGTAGACTTTTACGACCCCGATAAAGAAAATCAGGCAGCCCTAGTCTCCATCAAAAAACCAAAGCTCTTTAAACGAGGTCGCAAAAAAATCATCGCAGTCGACTGTGGAATGAAAAATAATATAATCAGAAACTTCCTTAATCGAAACATCACAGTTCTTCAAGTCCCCTGGAACTATGATTTCCTCGAGACAAATGAGAAATTTGATGGCATTTTCGTTTCAAATGGACCAGGCGACCCCGCAATGCTCACTGAACTAATTACCATTCTTAGAAAAGCCATGAAACTCAAAAAGCCCATCTTCGGAATATGCCTAGGCTGTCAGGTAATGGCTCTCGCAACTGGCGCTAAAACCTACAAACTCAAATTTGGACATCGAGCTCAAAATCAACCATGTATCGACGTCGAAACCGGCCACTGCTACATCACAAGCCAAAACCATGGCTTCGCCATAAGAGAAAAATCTCTTAAACCTGGTTGGAAAATTTGGCTAACAAACGCAAACGACAAAACAATCGAAGGTATAAGACACAAAACTCTCCCTTTCTTTTCAGCTCAATTCCATCCCGAAGCTACACCAGGCCCAACCGATACAGAGCACTTTTTTGACGAATTTACGGAAATGCTATAACCAGAAAACCCCCCGCGAGCGGAGGGTAAGTTATTGAGCGATAACCGAGTTATCGGGAACTTTGTTTTTGTTTTGATCCTGCCTAGGTTGAGTGTTTTTTTCAGCCGCACCACCGGCCGCCTGGGCTCCCACCAATGACACTAAAAGCGAACATCGGAGGGCAGGACAGCACTCATCACTGGATGAGCATCTCCGGTCATTGTTATTCCTGACTCTTAATCTCTGCAAGCAGTTCATAATTGTTAGGCAACGACCATCCCTTAGCAAGGACAGCAGAGGAAACGATCTCTCATTTCCTCCAGCTCTCATAACTATGAGAATTTGTGTTTTTGTTTTAGATTTTAAAGAGCTTTTCTAGGGCTTTTGATTTCTTACTTTTTGAAATCATACAAATATAGCAAAGGAAAAAATAAAGTCAAAATATACATGTGGACATGTCTGTAAAGAGTTTTTTAATTCAGGGCGCCTAAAACCGCCCT
>CAZCLD010000071.1:0-5198 GCA_964499425.1 uncultured Candidatus Peribacteria bacterium
ACGAAGTCGGACCGATCCTATTTCACATCGCCTGAGCATGGGGGTGGAAATGCAGGAGCGTGATCTGTGCGTGCAGTTACTAACCGCCTAATTAGAACTAATCTCGAGCCCGAAAGGGCGAGAGGTAAAATCCTTGACATTCCTCTCCATCTTTCCGAAAATCAACTCCCATGACTAAAACAAATCCAAAAGTCGTCTTAATCTGTCCCCACGACGGAGATCACAAAGAATTTTTGGAGGAACATCTAGAAATAGCCGAAATCTACAAAGATTGTCCAGATCTCCTTGAGAGATATCTGAATTTGGAACGCGACCACGGTGCCTCAAAATTGGCCCAAACAATCAAGGATTTCCTAAAAAACAAAGGTTTAGAATCCAGTTTTATCCATATTGAGAACATTCCCAGGGGAATAATCGATGCTAATCGTATACTCGAGAAGGCTATACGCAATATCTTCAATCACAAAAAACGCCCTCAATTAACAAGAAAATTCAAAGAGATTTATGAAAAAACCACAACTCAAGCACTTCAAGCGCTGGCAAATCTAGGCACAGACGGACTTTTCCTAGATGTCCACACGATGATTGATTTTAGTCCTAGCGAGTTGATACCCATCACTCCTGGAAAAGATGCAATGCAGAAGTACATTGAAGCACGCACAAACCCAGATAGGCTCAAAAAGAGACGCCAAATTAACTTTCTCACTGCACGCGCAAACGAAGCATCTCTGGCCCACCCTAAGCTTGCCACAAACCTCGAGAAGGGTTTCGATACAATTAACCTCAAAGTAAGCCATAACGACCCCTATCGCCTCTTAGATTGGACCATGCTCAACCACTATATGAGCAAATATCCTCAAAAAGGAATCGGTATAGACATACCAATCTGCGAACTTTCAATGGAAGGAGAATCTTGTGAAATAAACCCCAAATTAGATCCCCAAAAAATATCCGAAAAAGGAGAAATAATAGCTTCAGCAATATTGAAAAGCCTAGCCTAATCGAAGCTTAACAAACTCTTCCAAGTCCTTGCATTTCAAGTATTTATTGTGCTTTTTTTCCCAAGCAACCGTTGAAACTGGCTTGGAGCCATAATCATGCCCGGGATAGATCTTCGTCTCATCGGGTAACCCAGCAATCTTTTGTAAACTACTATAGAGGTCTTCAACATTGCTTCCATCTAGATCAGCCCTTCCGCATGCTTCCACAAAAAGAGTATCGCCGGTAATCAGCTTTGGCACCCCATCCGCTGCCTCAGCAGCAGTAATATAATAACAAACTGCATCATCAATATGCCCAGGCGTATAAAGAACCTTCACTTTCAAATCACCAATATTAATATCTTCACCATCCTTCACGAAAACGCACATATCATCAGCAACTTCAACACGTCCCCTAGCATTCTCATGCATGTATACGGGGATAGCGTACTTATTCACAATGCCTGGTACACCCTCAATATGATCATGATGACTATGAGTCAAAAGAATCATTTGAGGTCCCAAAAAATCAGATTTAATTTCTGATACCAAGTGGGGAACATCTCCGGGATCAACAATAGCTATACTTTTCCCAACATCATCTCCGACAAAGTAGGAAAAATTGTTGTCGTAGCCATTAATAGGAATTTGTCTAACCATTTAAAATCCGCCAGCAAAAAGGCTCATAATATCTAAGGAATCCTCAGGGACTTCAAGGTCAACATCATCCCCCAAATTACTTAGTTCATAACTAAACTCAAGCTCCATACTGCCTTCAGCGTTCTCCAAATCCTCGATTTCAAGCTCACCAACAAACTTTCTAATAGTCATATCATCAATTCCAATCCACACCTCACCATCAAATCCCATTCCAACCAAGCCATCTCTCAACTCTTGTTCGTCAGCACTACTAAGTGCATCTAGGCCATTCAATTCATTTACTTTGGAGGCATAATCCACAATCCCATCAGGATCAAGATCAACTTCATAGCGATAGCAATTTACACCACCTGCACTTTCAGTCCCCTCGTATTCAATATCTTTGAAAAAAGAAGCTTCTCTAAACGTGTCTTTCATCTCCTTTTCCAGTTCACTTAACTCGGATTCATCTCCCCCACTATATGCTTGAAGAATTTCTGTGAATTCCGGCGGCATCTCTATGTAAAACCACTTACCAAAATACGGTTCAACAAAAGCAACAGGAATCTGGCCTTGGAAACTTGTCAAATTCGACACCATAAAATATGCACTTCCACCGGTCATTCTCATTTCTCCCGAAAGAGACTCTGCATCGCCACCATCTAGAGTACCGCTTCCATCGAGTTTAACCGAAAACTCAGGATTCGCTCTATCTGCGCTGTCATAAGCACCGCTCATACCGAGATTAAGGATCAGTTCATTAAATGGAAGTCCTGGCTCAGGCTCAGCAAGGGTAAACGTCAAGTCAGTAGACATTTCGTATTCAGCAGAATCAACATCAATCAAATTGCTAATCCCTTCTTGGACAACATCCTCAGGGTTTTTTTCCGGTCCACCCCCACCCCCACATGCAGCAAAAAGAACTGAGACAGTCAGACCTAGCGCAAGCACTTTTATAGTTTTCATACTTTCAAAGTTAAATTATTTAAGAAAAGGTTATTTTAATTGGCAAGCAAAGTCAAAACTTTCTGGCTCGAACAATTTGATTAATCCATGTGCCGTTTTCCTCAACATAATCATCTTGCTCTATTTTGAAGAATTGACGATCTAATTCCTTAACCACATCTTCTGGTCTATGGTAGAAAGAATTAATCACTATCTCCTCTCCATTTTTTAGTTTCAATTTTGGGGCCTTTTTCTGATTAATATTGGTGAGAACGAATTTGCCACCCCCCTTTAAAACTCGATATACCTCTCCAAACAACTTCGAGAGATCACGGATATGTACGATCAAAAAAGTCGCCAACACCAAATCGAATTCATCATCCTTATAGGGCAAATCGAGCGCATCTGCTTTAACAATATCCAGGGCTGGATATTTTTCCTTAGCAATTTTGACCATTTTCTCAGAAACATCACAGGCCTTCACTTCAGCACCAAAGACCTTTAGCTCACCGATCAGTCTTCCAGTGCCACAACCAAGATCCAAGACTTTCTTGCCTTTGAGATCACCAACAAAAACAAACAACTTATCCTTCTCAAAACACCTCAAATACTTGTAGTCCTTTTCATAAGAATCAGCATACATATTATAACCCTCTTCAGATTCATGGACATTTGATTCCTTATTTTTGCCTTTGTAACTCATATCAAGTAGAATTGTAACATATGGGAAAGTCAGGCAAAAAATATGACATGCATGAGATCGCAGAAACGCGTCAAGCAGGCAAAGACGCGGCTTTTGAGGACCTTTTGAAGCGCGTGAAAGCAGGTGGTGGCGAAATCACTAAAGATGAATCAGCACCTCTCTACACGGAAGTGGGATCACAAGAATTAGAAGTCGGATATCAAAGATTAGTTGAATTCAATCTAAACAAAACAGATTTCCAATTAACTAGGAAAGTAGAAAATGCAGTTCTACAAGGATCAGGGCATCAAAAACACTTAGAAGAGCTTGAAGTTGCCCGTTCTCGCATAACTATGAAGAAAAAGTCAGAGACTTCGCAGGATTGGCAAGTGGTGGATTTGGAGGATATGTTCTAGCCTAAATACTCCCAATAGCACTCCTGGCAATAAATAGTATAAGGACTGTCATCTCTGTAAGTGCTAATAATTTCTTTCTTACATTTATCACACTTACGTTTAAACAGCTTTCGTTCATTCCTTAAGCTAAGACGTCTTTTCCTCCTGCAGTCGGGACAATTTTCGGGGAAATCCAATTTCTTTTTCTTGTAGAAAAGCTGTTCCGCAGGAATGATTAAAAAGTCCTTTGAGCAAGCTTCGCATGTCTGTTTTTCGCTAGTTGTCTGAGCCATGGTAATTGTAAGTTAACAAATTTTGGGGTCATCTGGCCATTCCATTTCGGCATTACTATCTTTGTAGGGATAGGATGAACATGGGAACTTATAATACTCACCATTTTCCTTCATCTCAGCTTTGATCTTCTCAACCTTCTCAAAATACTCTTCTTTGGAAAATTGCTCGTTAAAAATGCAGTACTGTTCATGTTTCAAGCTAAAACATCCAAAACAATCTTGAGAATTATAAACATTTTCACAATGATCCAAGTCATTACTGTCAAAACAAGTTACACAGAAATTTGAGTTTATAAGATTCATAGAAGACATTACTTCATAGTTGAGCTCCTCTTTGTAGTAGGAATTACTCATATCCCAACAGTCTTTTAGGCTTACGCAGTTGTTACAGTGTCCGCAATCTTCCAAATCCTTAACATCAAAACAATCATGAGCATTTTTGGAGTTATATACATAGTCTCCAGTGCAATTCTCATTATTTAGAACGTGCGTATAGAGATGCGGAGCCTGTTTTTTGGCTTCCTCCAGCATTTCTCGAAGCTTATCCTTGTCCCCCTCTATTTCTTTGACTCTCCTAAAGTACTCGTCTCTTTCATATTTTTTATTCCCGATGTGATATTCCTTGCGTCTAAGCCCCGTACAGCCGAAACAATGATTGCATCCAGTGCAGTCATAGCAGTAATAACAGTCAGTGCAGTTGGTGCAATCCTGTGAATGGTTTACGTTGTAGCATTCAATGCAGTCCACACAGTCATAACAGAGCTCACATTTTTGGCAGTAATCACAATCTGCACAATCATTAGAGTCGTATAACCAGAATCCATAATAGCAATTTTCATCATATTCACTTCCACACAAAAGATGAGAATTCTTTACATTCCCAGAATAAGAAACATAAGGACTATTCTCACAATTGATTGCCATAAGAGCCATTCGTGGCACACTTGCCCTCAATTCCTCCATTTTTTTAATGTAAGACATGTGAATATTTAATGTGCCTCATTATAAAGCACTTAGCCTAAACTTGTCGACCCCCTGTCGACTATTTCGCAAAACCCTTGAAAATACGGCTTTTAACCAGTAAAATAGGGCTGTCGACAATTAATCGACAACACTTGTGATTTTAGACACGCTCAAAAAAGCAGGATTCTCACAAAAAGAGGCCAAGGTCTACATGCAGTTAATCCATCTAGGTCCTCAGCCCGCTTCGGTCATTTCTGGTCGCACCGATATTAACCGTACTACGACCTATGACAGCATCGAC
>CAZCLD010000072.1:0-2398 GCA_964499425.1 uncultured Candidatus Peribacteria bacterium
GTTCGGATTGAGGGCTGCAACTCGCCCTCATGAAGTTGGAATCGCTAGTAAACGCGGATCAGCAATGGCGCGTTGAATATGTTCCTGGGTCTTGTACTCACCGCCCGTCACACTACGGAAGGTGGGGGCGCCCGAAGTACCCTTAGCTTTTAGCGGGGTCCTAAGGTGAAACCACTGACTGGAGTGAAGTCGTAACAAGGTATCCGTAGGAGAACCTGCGGATGGATTACCTCCTTTTCAAGGAAATTAAAGAGTTGCATTTTTATGGGTCAGTATACTGCCCATAAGAATGTCAAATTCTTATGGTCGAATCCTATTTCGATAGGATTACAAAATTTCCTCTACTACATTTTGGATGTTAAGGTCTAAAAGAGTCTCGAAATCGAGGCTTTTTTCTTGGGGCTCGTGGTTGATTTTGCGGCTTGTTTATGGTATTATATTGATGGAAACAAAACAAAAATAGACCTATGTTTCAGCAAATATCGTGTCGATATGGCGAAAAAGCTTGTTTTGCAGGTGTTTTCTGCTATTTCGGCGATTTTAATATATAAAATTTTTTTAAAAATAACCTTTAAAAAATAGGTAAAAAGAAAAACAAAATGAATCTGCAGGTGAATCCCACACTTCTTGTAGCGACGATTCTTGCAGTTGCTGTAGCGATTTACGCTGGAGTAAATAGTCAGTTATTTCAGTCATCTAGTCTAGTTGCGACATCTCCTATGAGTGGGACATGGCAGCAATCTTGCTATAATGCTGATGGTAGTGTGACATATGTGGATGTTCCTATGATGACTAGTGGTTCTGACAGTTGTCCAGCAGGTACTACATATTGTAGTCCAACAGACACGAGTTGTTGGGAGCCATATTCTACAAACACCAATGACTTTAGTTCTTGGTGTGCATACTCTGAATTGTGTTATTCAGAAGGCGATGGCTCACAGGTTTATTGTCAACCGTATTCTATGGGTAGTGGCAGTACAACTTGTCCTTCTGGTTATACTCTTTGTAGTCCAACGGATACGGATTGTCATACCGTAGGGGATAGTTTCCCGTATTCTTCTAATAATAGTGGATGGTGTAAGAATTCTGAGATGTGTTATTCAAGTGATGGATCTACAGTTACATGTGTTGATTATATGCAGGATTGCCCTTCTGGGACTTCGGTTTGTAGATCAGATGAAACAGACTGTCATGGGCCAGGAGAGACATTTCCGTATACCTCAACAAGTGTTTGGTGTAGGTCTTCAATGACTTGTTATTCTGACGATGGAACTACGGTTTATTGTCAGGATTATTCTGATGATATGACAACTATGGGTGGAGATGAATGTCCATCAGGTTACAGCTGGGATATGCCTTCTACTGTACCTGTTACAACTTGTGATGGGGATGGGGTTTGTGAAGCAACTAATGGAGAAACTGCCACAACTTGTCCTACAGATTGTTCTACTACAACTACAGTTTGTGATGGAGATGGGGTTTGTGAAGCAACTAATGGAGAAACTGCTACAACTTGTCCTACAGATTGTTCTACTACAACTACAGTTTGTGATGGAGATAGTGTTTGTGAGCCACCTGAAACCGCAGCTTTATGTCCTGCAGATTGTGGGACAACAACTACAACTACTTGTGATGAGGACACAGTTTGTGAAGCAGGGGAGTATTATTCTAACTGTCCATCAGATTGTGATGTTAATGAATCTACTTGTGACTTCGATGGTGTTTGTGAGGCTACTCAAAACGAAGTCGCGGGGAAATGTTCGGATTGTACAACAACAACTCCAACTACACCTGGTACAGTTAAGACTTCGGGTGATTGTTATGTTGGTGATACCTGTGCAGAAAATCTGTGGTGTTATAATGGGAGAAAATGTAATTACTCAAGTGGAGATTTCACTTGTATAGAATGGAATGATTCAACTTGTCCGAGTGGAACTACATATTGTTCTCCAAATGATTCAAATTGTATAGAACCTGGTAGTTATGGCCCCCTAAGTGGGTGGTGTCAGGATGGTATGGAATGTTATCCAACGACTGGAGATCAAAAATTCTGTCAGCCATATGACTATAATTCGTTTGGGCCGACAGAGTGTCCTGCTGACATGGGGCGGTGTAGTCCAACTGATACTAATTGTATAGAGTCTGGTGAATATGGGCCAATCGATGGTTGGTGTACTGAGGGAATGTCTTGTTATACTGAGACTCAGAAGTACTGTCAGCCATGGGATTATAACTATATGGATCCTGTAGCGTATTCACCTATGCCAAACGAAGAATGTCCTACTGGTATGAGTGTGTGTTCGCCAAATGACTCTGGTTGTACTGGCCCTGGAGAATGGGGGCCAAGTGACGGTTGGTGTATGAATTCAATGTCATGTTATATAGATAACAAACTTTT
>CAZCLD010000072.1:2408-4925 GCA_964499425.1 uncultured Candidatus Peribacteria bacterium
AACAGCTTTCCTCAACGCATAATAGAGATACTGTCTGTCAGCCTTGGGAGTATGACATGATGGGAGGAAGCACTTCTTGTCCTGTTGGTTCTAAATTGTGTCCAGATAACGATTATAACTGTATAGAGCCGGGAGAATCGGGTTCTATCGATGGATGGTGTAAAGATTCTTCTAGTTGTTATGATACAGGTTATACCGAGCAATATTGTGTTGCATGGAATGATTGGGGGGATACGCAGTGTCCTTCTACTCATCCGAAGAAATGTAGCAAGTGGGATACTAACTGTATTGAGTCCGGAGAATCTGGGCCAATTGATGGTTGGTGTATGAATGCTATGAGTTGTTACAGCGAGACTGAGCAGTATTGTGAGCCATGGGGTAATCATCCTACACCTATGGCATCGATGAGTGCTTACATGGAGCCTCATGAGGAGCCTGAGTGTCCTACTACCCATCCAAAACAATGTCGACCTGGTGATACAAATTGTATCGAAATCGGGGACACTGGACCTGCTAATGGTTGGTGTGCTTCAGGTGGGCAGCAATGTTTTATGCCTGATGGAGACTTGTATTGTGTTGAATGGGGTAGCACATGTCCTTCTGATGCTGGGGCGTGTAGACCTGGAGAGGATTACTGTGTAGAGCCAGGTGAATACTCTACTTATGATAGTAGTACATATAGTTATTCTTACTGGTGTGGAGGAAATAGTGCTCAGTGTTATTCTGATGATCAGATGTATTGTTCTCCTGTGAGTGGAAATGACCCTCAAGCTTGGGAGAAGGCTGAGTGTCCTGAGAGCTTTAGTAGATGTAGACCAGGTGAAGATTATTGTCTTGAACTTGGTGAAACTGGCACCTCAGGTTCCTGGTGTGCTGCTGGTATGATGCAATGGAATGATGATGGATCTGTAACTTGTGTTTCAGGTGATAATTGGAACAATGATGGTGATGATGACGAAGATGTCTGTTTACAGGTTATTACACCAGCTTATAGTGCAGTTAAAGACAAGTGTAAAAACTTCTCTGATAGCTGTATTCCTAGCGGATGGTCTGTGTTACCAACAAGTCAAATATGTAAGGATGGGAACATAGTTGATTAGGAGACTGTTGAAGACGAGGAAGCGCTTTTTCAGTTATATCTAGAGTTCCGTATTAGTGACCTACCGAGTAATTCTAACGTTTTGACTTTGCAAGATATGGTTGATAATGCATTGGAAAAAATCGCTGGATTTGAGCGGTTGACTGGTCTAAAGAAAATGAGGGAGTTCATGAATGAGTTTAACAAGGATGATCTTGCAGCTGTTAAGCAAAAATTTGAGGATGATGTTAGACCATATGTTGAGTTTAACGAATCTTTGAGACAGGCTGAGCAATTGGTAGAAGAGTGGGAGATTGAGCTAGGAAGAATTGATCCAGACAGCGAATTTGCACAAGATCTTAAAGCTGTTTGGTTGAGACTTAGTGGGCTGCTTCGACAAGCTGAAAGTGCTAAGCAAATAGAAGTAATTAATCAGCTTAATGTTCAGTTAAAAGATGCTATCAAAGATGGTGTAGAGCTAGCTGGAGATAGGCATAATACTGAAACAAATGGACTTTTGGAAAAAAGCGTAAGAGGGCTTGAAGAGGATCTATATGAGATCCTAGATTTCGTTGAGGAGAATGTTCCAGATGATGATTACAAAATTCTATTTGCAGTAGAGAAATTTGCTGACATTGTTGATGATCTTGTTGATCTTTATGAAATGGAAGCAGAGAGATATGAGATATTGCGATTTGTGGAAGTGGCTACTGGTAAACGTGATCAGCTTAGAAAATGGCTTGCACCTTATGGTCTTAGGACAGTGATAACGGATGATTTTGAACAATATTTGAGTTCACTTGTTGAGGAAAAGATAGCTGAGAGACTTCCTGAACTTTTTGAAAGAATTGAAGTTTTGGTTGATGAAGCCTTACAACAGGCAGCTATCCAGGTTGCTGAGTTGGTAGAGGAAGGTTTTAATGATGCGATTGCTCTTGCTGTAGAGAATATTACAGTTGTTGCAGAAGATCTTAGAGATGAGATTATTGCTGCAAAGAATGAAAACCTTGCTGCGATAAATGACCTTAGGTTGGCTGTTGATGAAGCGAAGGCTGAGATTGGTACATTTGTGGCTAATAGGATTGATGAAATTATGCAGGTTGCAGCTGAGTACACTTGGTGTGGCGATGAGCATGAAAGAATTCAATCTGAAATAAACAGTCTTGGTTTGGCTGTTGAGGCTGGTGATGTTCAAGTCAGTGGGTTAGACGATATTGAAGCTGAAATTCATGCAGCTGCTGTCAGAAATATCGATGAATGTTATGACGAAGGAGTTACTCACTTTAGAGAACCAAACTACCACTTTGGTACTTGGTACTTCCAATACGCTGAGAGGTCTTTCCTTTCTGGGTATATAGAAGGCTATAGTGATGCAAATGGAACAAGAACAGGTGAGTTTGGTGCTGCTAATAACACTCTTAGGGCTGAAGCTTTGACTA
>CAZCLD010000073.1:0-4905 GCA_964499425.1 uncultured Candidatus Peribacteria bacterium
AGAAGCATTCACTACGTCTTTTCCCCACAATCATAAACAGAGCAAGAAAGAAGACCATGAGAATAAGCCAATCCGAGGTATTTAAATCAAATAACTCTCCACCTGCCTTAAGTCTCAAAAAGTACATAAAAGCTATAAAGAAAAACTCAAGAAGAGGGATTGTTTTGAGCTTTAACGAATAAAGCGTATTTAGTATCAAATAAGCAAAAAGGATAATCTGCACTTTCCAGTTAAAATCCAGACTCAATAAAACAGCCGCAACAAAAAGAATAAGCCCCAAAATTAAAACAGAAAGCCTTGAAATCTCCCCAGAAGCAAGTGGCCTCTTTTTCTTGGTAGGGTGCTTTTTATCCTCTTCTAAATCCAGAAAATCATTTACTATATAGCTTAAACTAGCCAAAAATGAAAAAGCGAAAAACAGACGACACAAATCAATAAAATTCCCATAAGTGTAGTAGTCAAAAGCAAAAAACCTATAAGAAACAAGCAATGGCGCAAAAACAAGTAAATTCTTGATCCAATGATTAACACGAATTTGTTTCAAAAAACCCAACATAGCATTAATATACTAACATGGATCCAGTAAAAATCATCCTCACGACTGGCATATCAGGACTCGTTGGAATACTAATTTGGTTTAGAATAGTCAAAAACAACTTCTCACTCAAAAAACTCTTAATTCTAACCATATTAACAGGAATCATAATCCGAGTTATTTTTGCTCTATTCACACCTGTGTTTTACGCTCCAGATGAAGAATCACACTTCAATTACATCAAATACATTGAGAGCGAAAACTCTCTGCCAATTCAAACAAGCATGGTGGGAGACAATAGTAATGATTGGGAATATCACCAACCTCCACTTTATTACTATCTACTATCACCAATACTCAAAATAAACACTAGCACAACCACTACGGTCATTCTCGTAAGACTAAGCTCAATAATATTTTGGCTAATCAATTTATTCTTTGCCATCAAAATAATCAAAGCATTAGAGGTCAAAAACAAAGTGATAAAAAGCTTTTCAATCAGCCTAATTTGCCTCTTGCCAACTTACACTTTTTTATCTTCCACAATTAATAATGATAACTTTCTGATCACTCTAGGAGGTCCCATAATCTACCTGAGCATACTGAACCACAAGAAACAAACACTAAAAAACACCGTTCTAATAGCGCTACTATTAACTATAGCCTTCTGGATAAAATTTTCAGCCATCATATATGCAATCATCATAACAATACTTTTCTTGACACAAATCAAAGAAAAATATCTTTTCAAGAGGACTCTCCACTTCCTGCTTATAGCCCTAACAACTTTGGCTATGTGGCTTCCTCTCGCACTAAGGAATCTCAAGCTCTACGGCGATTTTCATGGTATAGCTTCACCCTCAATGCAAACTCAGTGGCCAAACATGCTCGTCGCACTTAGAACCTCTACAACAAATATTCTCGAAACCTTTTGGTCAGTGTCAGGGATATACAACAACATAAAATTCCTACCAACAATTGGGATACTCTTAACCCTCTTTGCCCTGGTCGGCCTCATCCATGGCCTCCTTTCAAAAAAACCAATCCCAGAAAAAAAACTAATAATTACACTACTGTTATCAATAGCGCTCAATTTCTTCATCGTACTTAGATTCGGAGTGCTCTACAGTCAAGGACAAGGCCGCCATATTTACCCATTACTCATTCCTA
This sequence comes from uncultured Candidatus Peribacteria bacterium, assembly GCA_964499425.1. Taxonomy (GTDB): domain Bacteria; phylum Patescibacteriota; class Gracilibacteria; order UBA1369; family LOWO2-01-FULL-3; genus JAQBYK01. The sequence continues at coordinate 1,706 of CAZCLD010000073.1, forward strand.
TCGCAGTACTTCTCGCACTAGGTATTCAACAACTACCAATCACAAAATTCTGGAAAAAGGCACATATCCATTTAAGCGGCTTTTTGATATGCTACCTTCTCGCATACACAGGGTTTAGCTTATCCATCATGCTCCAATTATGAAAAATTTTTCGATAATAATCCCTGTCTACAATGAACCAAAGCTCATTATTCAGTGCCTAGAGAAAATCGCTGAGTTAGATTATCCCCAGGAAAATTTTGAAGTGATAATCGTAAATGATGCCTCGACAGATCAGACAAAAACCAAAATTAAGAACTTCGTCAGAACACGAAAGCACTTCAAGGTTAAAACCAATCCAAAAAATCTCGGAAGAATAAAAAGCCGCCAAAAAGGCGCAGAAAACTCAAAATTCAACAACCTTCTTTTCATCGACTCAAGAGCCGAAATCGCCCCAAACACATTAAAGTACTTAGACCATCAAAACGAAAAAGTAATAATTCCAAGCAATATTGAATATAGTCAGCCAAGATCCAGCCTGGGTATTTTCTCCAGCACCATTAAAGGACGAATTTATGGTGCAGGTAAAGCACAAACTGAGGAAACAATCAAAATAACCAAGGCAAATTTCGACAAATTCAGCAAAGGCACAACAGCTTGTTACTTTGAGAAAGAAATTTTCTTGAGATCCAGTCGATCTTTAAGAAAACCAAACAAAAATTCAAGTGACGACATAAAACTCCTAGGAAAGAGCCTTGATTTCACAAACCACATATCCCGCGACAAAAATTTTAGAATAAAATACAACATCAGGAATAATTTTTTTCAGACGTTAAAACACACTTTTAACAGAGGACCCAAGTTTGTAGATTATTATTTTAGACCAGGGAAAAAGTTCTTTCCCCACCTCACAAGCATTTACATATTAAGTTTAGCAAACCTCTTTTTCCTACTTAAACCCAACATTTTTCTCTATGAAATAGGCATTTTCATAATCCTACTCATAGCCTGGTCAGTTTATTTATCAAAAACCCTCAAAGAATTTTTCACATGCCTCTACATGATTCCATTCATGGGTACAGCATTTTATTTTGGCCTAATTAAAGGCATCATCCTAAAACTCCCCCATCTTTCCAGAAAGGCCATCTCTTAAACCCTTGAAATATTTCCCAGCAAAACCAAGACCCTTGTACCTGTAAAGATTAAGAAAAAATCCAATCCAAACACTATTGGAAATAAAAGCGTGTTTTTTGAGGCCAGAATAATGCTTTCGCGAAAAATAAACGCTATTTCGCACAATCAAATAAGGCTTTATATACGAATTTTGCGTACTTTTTGAATGCTTGTGCAAAATCTCGCTCTCAGGAATTACAGCCAGTTCATAACCCTTTGCATTAGCCCTCACAGACCAATCCAAATCCTCAAGATATGCAAAAAACGCCTCATCAAATAAACCCACGTCCTCAAAAACTTCCCTCCCCGCAACTAAGCAAGCCCCACTAATACAGTCCGGATTTACTATTCTCATACAATCCCCTCTTTTTCTACCACGGTTAATGCCTTTTGTTCCTCCCCAAAAAAGCCTAGCGCCCATAACTTGCACCTTTTCACGATCATCAAAATGTAAAATCTTCGGACTAACAATCGCCTTAGGATGACTACGCAAATGCTCCAAAAGCGGCTCCAAAAAGCCCCGTTTCACCACAGCATCATTATTTAGAAGTAAAATAAATTCACAATCTTCCTGCCTCAAAGAATAAGAAATCCCAATATTGCACCCACCGGCAAACCCCTCATTCCTATCATTTTGAATCAAATGGATATCTGGAAATAACTCCTTAAGTCGAGACCCCTCATTATTTTCAGAGCCATTATCAACCAACACAATATTCACACTTTCACCATTCAAGCTCTCAATACACTCCTTCGTGTCATCAAACCCATCCCAATTTAGAATCACGACATAAACCATATGCTCATTATAAACAAAATCCCCTTGTAAAAACCACGGAATTAAACGAGCATATCAACGATGCAAAAAAACAAAGTAGCAATCATCGGATTAGGCATGGTTGGTTTACCCTTGGCAAAAACCATTCAAAAAAAATATACAGTCGTCGGTTACGACATAAAAAAAATAAAAGCTCCATTCAAAACAAGTACCAAAGACGAAATCATAAAAGAAGCACAATTCATAATTGTTTGTGTCCCTACACCAGTAAAAAACACCAAACTCCCAGATTTAAGCCACATCAAAGACGCCAGTAAAAAAATTGCAAAGCACTTAGAGAAAAGGCAGACAATAATCATAGAATCAACTATCAATCCAGGTGTCTGCGAAGAAATAATTCTACCAATCCTGGAGAAATCCAAGCTCAAAGGAGGAAAGGACTTTTTCTTAGCACACTGCCCGGAAAGAATAAACCCAGGTGACAAAAAGTGGAATACAAAGAACATTCCCAGAAACATTGGAGCCCTAAGCAAACAGGGACTAAAGAAGGCTACAGATTTTTACAAGTCCTTTATAAATGCTCCGATTAAAAGACTCAGCTCAATTAAAGCTACTGAGGCCAGCAAAATCATCGAAAACACATTTAGAGATATCAATATTGCTTACGTAAACGAACTAGCAAAATCCTTTGATGCACTTGGAATTGATCTAATCGAAGTAATAAACGCAGCTGCAAATAAACCATTTAGCTTCATGGCTCACTATCCCGGCTGTGGTGTTGGAGGACATTGTATACCTGTAGATCCATATTATTTAATTAACAAGGCCAAAAAATCCGGGTTTGAACACAACCTCCTAAAAAAAGCCCGGGAAGTAAACGATTCCATGCCCAGATACACAGTTCAGCTACTTGAATCTTTTTTAGAGAAACCCCTTAAGAACACTAAGGTTGGACTCCTGGGTTTAGCTTATAAAGCAAATATCTCAGATACTAGAAACAGCCCCGCATTAAAGATCTTAGAGCAACTAAAAAGAAGAGGAGCTAAAGTAACAACCTTCGACCCACACGTCCCAAGTGATAGCAACAGTTTAGGAGATGTCTTAAAAAAATCAGACTATCTGATTATTGGAGCAGCACACAAGGAATTTTCAAAAATAACAGGGGCACTACTGAAAAAGAACAACATAAAAATTGTAATCGACGGCAAAAATTGCTTAAATAAAGAGGAAATCGAAAAAAGTGGAGTTATTTACAAAGGCATAGGCCATT
>CAZCLD010000074.1:0-1304 GCA_964499425.1 uncultured Candidatus Peribacteria bacterium
CAGAGTGTATGTCAGCTTTAAAAGGGGACGATTCTCAATTACCAAGTTATGTGTATTCTATTTTCAAACTAGGCTTAGGACAACACCCAGCTGGATTAAAACTATTAAACAAACTTGTCCAGACTAGGCTTATGACTAGAGCTTTAGAGATGAGAGATATGCCGGGATTAGATGGCGATATTATAGCCGATGTTAGAGATGACTTAGATGTAGATGAAGTAAATGTTCCTTGGCGTAGCGCAAGTATTATTAGAACAGATTTTGAAAAAGCAAACCCACATATGACAGCAAATAGGACTAATGTTAATAATTGGCTAAATAATACTCCTTATTACATGCTTATATCTAGAAGTCCAGTGCCATCATTAACCGGGGGTAAGATTGTAAGAATAAATTTTATTCACAACAATAACAATGCTGTTGAACTAAACCCTATATTGATTTTTAGGGAGTTAGAAGGTGATGGCGATGGAGACCATGTATCGCTTGTAAAGTTGCCCCCAAAGACAGAAAAAGCTTTAATTGATTTGTATTCCAAGGTAGAAGTTGAAGGTATAAATTTAGATAAATATACAAAAGGTAAGAGAGAATACAGTTTATCTAATAGGGCAGATTTATTGAGTATTATATCAGCAATGACATTCGGTGGAAAGGCTATAGCCGAAATAGCGAATATCCAAAATTTATATGGCATGTTACAAGAAAATGTAAAATCAATAAAAGTAGCAGGGCACGACATTAAGCTTAGAGGTCCAAAAGAAATTATAACAGATGATGCGAGCGGCATTAAGGGTAATATCGATAAGATTCTTAGGGTATATTTACAAGCAGCTGTAGACAATGTTGAATTTATGTTATTGGCTGGTTGGGAATATGATAGAGCTAAATTAATTGAATTATTATTTGAAATTCCAGAGATTGGTAATACTAATCCAGAGCTTAAATCTGAATTAATATCTGGATTAAAGCCACTTCTTAGCACATTCAGAACAACAAGCCACATTATAGGAGGACAGGATTTTAATAAGGGGAAATATGGGTTAGATGATACAATTAGAGAATCTGGATTTTACAGAAAATTTTTAAATAATAGAACTAAATACATAGGAAGCGAAAGTATAAAAGGGCTACCGCTTGATGTGCAATTTAAAAAGGGTAAACTGCATTTATTTGAATATATAGCTAAAATACCAGCAGATTTATATTTTGATAAATTTATCGGACAAGATAAAGCTTTACTCTCATTCTACAATTTAAGCCCTTATGTACTTCATGATGGGGTATCTATGATTACTCATCAGGAA
>CAZCLD010000074.1:1362-4880 GCA_964499425.1 uncultured Candidatus Peribacteria bacterium
AATGAAGTTGCGGCTGGTCAAACATATGCAGACGGAATGGGTTTAGAGTTGTATGAAATGATTGGTGCAATGTCAACAGATAAGAGTGGGGATGTATTAATGGATGTTACTTTAGGCTGGGATACTAACGAAGAATTAATTAAATTTGCCGACAAGTGGAAGAAGGAATATAGCAAGTTAACTGATTTAGAAAGACGCGCTGCTACTTATGTGTTCTTTAATGGTGTTTTTAGATACTCATTAGACCCACAAGGGAAGAGAAGGTATGATAAGAAAGGAATCGTTAAATATAGTAGAGTTATTAACCCTGAATATTTCCCACCAATATCAGACAACCCACTTGAGACAACCCTACTACATCCAGATGTAGCATCCATATTTTTCAAGAAATATAATGATAATTTACATAGCAGAATTATTAAGGAGAAAGCAGTGAAAAAACAATTTGACAAGAAGCCTACTGGCAGAGGTATTTTGCAGGATATAACATTGGTAGATAAAACCATTAATAAGGAGTGTTGATATGGGAACATCATGTGACGCTCTTAATCAAACATCTAGAGGACACAAGCTCCACGATGAAATAGAAAATTCTAAAGCCGCAGATAGCATACCATTAGACCTTAAAGACTCAGAGATGATGTCTTGGTTGGAAAAAACTATTCAAAAGTATGAGAACTGGAAGGGTAGAGTATTTAAAGAAAAGGATGTTAAGGCTGCAATCAAGAAGCGTTATGGTTCTAAAGCATTAAGAGAGCAATGGGTAGCTAAACTTAATCTTATATTAGACGCAAATGAGGGTATAAGAGATATTATCTGGGATACTGCGCTAATGGAAATGATTAAAGTTAAAGATAAATCTGTATTTACCGAAAGCTATAAAGAGAGATTACAGCAATTAGCGGATGATGCTAAATTGAAGAAATTCCCGACATTATCAAGTAGCTGGGGCGATTTAAGGAAAGTTGGCGCGGTTGTCGGAGTTGAATACGACGATAGTATCCATACTACAAAAGAGAAATTTTTATTTGATATTATGAATAAACAAAGGGGGTTTACTTATTCAGACTTACCTGTAGCTACACTTAAGTTATTATATAATATGAGTTGGGATATTGTTAAAAATGGATATGGTTCTCATATAGGTAAGGGTGTTTGGGGTACTTTATTAGTTGAGTTATCTACGCCACTAAAGCTTTCCTTTCATGATGCTACTGGCGCTATTTATATTGTAGCAAAGAGTGTTACATCCTATACCGTAGCTATAACACAACATGTTAATAGATTTTTAAAGGGCAATGTATTTAAGAAAAGCGGTAAGCGTCATAAACGCGGTATGGACCACGTTTTTAAAGATATTGTTGACGGCATTAAACTCCCTCAAGAAATAAATGAAAAATTAAAAATGCCCGAAGCATTTAAAACAGACTTTTTTACACGGCTGATGCTTGGTTGGGTTATTTGGGATGACGCAACAGGTCAATATCTTATTAATAGTGAATATGAACCAGACACAGACGCTGATGGGAATGTAAAAACATATCCTGAAACTGGCGATATTATGTATAAATTCCAAAACCCTATTACTTTTGAGGAGTATTTAAAAAATAAAGCTAAATACCAAGAGCAAATAAAGAATTTAAAGAAAGGGCAAAGGCTGCCGAAACAACATTATAGCAGCTTCCAAATTAGTAGTGAATATATTGATATGATTAACTACTTAGCTGAATATAAGCATGATACTATCGCTAAGCTACAGGAAGAAGGCTATGCTATATCTAAAGAAGCTTACGATTACGCTGCTAAAGAAATGGAAGAAACTCATATCAAATTAGTAGCTGAATTGCAAAACTATTTCCCGGACTTAGAAAAAGATGATATAGCTGAATTGTTAAAGTCTGAAGATATTACTCAAGAGTTTGAGTTTGAAATGCTTACAAAGAAACAACAAAAAGACTTGTTGTTTATTATGGATGCATTCAGTGGTTATAGCCTGTTTGAACCATTATTTCTTGGGATGCAAGATTTTGGAGAAAAAGAGAGTGGTCATTATCCTATTATTTATAACCAGCAATATTTCCATAATGTTATGTGGGAAGAAGCATTATCTGAGGCTTTAGATGCCTTACAATCAAGAAAAAGCGACCTAAGTAGATTGAGGAATTTATATAAAGCAAGCCCTGACGATGCAGATATTAAAAACGCATTAAATGAGACCTTAAAAGAATTTAATAAGCAAAAAAAATTAGTACACAGGATGACATTCTTACGAGATAGGTTTGATGAATACCCTATGGATGTTGAAACTGGTGTCCCTATGCCATTGGCTAGAGATGTTGGGCATTTAAAAACTATTACGAATGCTTTTGATGTAAGAAATGCTCGCAGGGACTCTGGCGTTTATGCTGATTATTTAAGAAATATTTTTGGTGGAATAGAAAGAAATAAGCTATCAGTAAACCTATTAATAGCTATTAGGAAAGCAGAATCAGATTCTGTTCGTGAAGAATTGGTATCATTATATAAGGGTATTCAAAATGACCCTTCAGCTAAATCTTCCTTAATGGGCATTCCCATTGATTTGGAGACTGTTACTAGGAAGTTAAATAATATAGGTATTGATATTAATCCTCAAACTGCTTCCCGTAAATTAAGAATATTTAATAGTTGGATTACTGGTATGGGCTTAAGACAGTTTAGTACTGCTGCTGTCAATGCTACGGCTATACAAGAAAGTTTATATCATGTTGGTCTGAAGGGAATATCGGAAGCTTTATCTGAAATAAGAACATACAAAGACGGTATTGAAAGAATAGTCGGTATGTCTGGTATAACTGATTTTAATGAATTTATTAGTCAGGGTATGATTAATAAGGCTGTTGATTTAGACTTTACGCATGATGCGGCTAAAGATGTTGTTAAGGCTATGTTTTTATATTGGAAGAGAATTAGCAATGGTGTAGATAGGGATGTAGCATTAACTGAATTAAATAAAAAAGTTCGAATTAGTGCTGAAACAATCCCAGACGTTGACAGGCTTAATAAACGTAAAGTTAAAATGCGTGATGAAAAGATACAAAGAATGGTTAATACATTTGCTAATTTTGCTATTAATAAAGAATATGAAGCTAAGCCAAATGTAAAAAATATACCATATAAACTTATTTTTGGTGGGTTTGGATTTTATTCAAAAATTTTGACAGGCTCACCAGTAAAATCATTTACTATGGGTAGTACTGAATCTTGGTTGCGTCAATTACAATTTGTAGTTGGTATTGTTTCTGCTCGCAGAAGCGGTATATTACCAGATATTCCTATATCCGAATATGAGGGTGATGTATTAGGGCAAGCGATTGAACTTGGGCGCCAATATGTTCAATTATCAGCATTCAGTATTGGTCGCGAGAATTTAGGTCGGGCTGTTAGAGGTGAGGTAGGCGCTACGGCTACAAAGTTTAAATATTATAGTTTACAGAAATTTGGTGCCGATGTTAATAGGTTTAAGAATACTTATTATG
>CAZCLD010000075.1:0-4845 GCA_964499425.1 uncultured Candidatus Peribacteria bacterium
GCCCGCCCCATAAAAGAGAACGGGCAAAAATTTATGCAAAAAACACGTTGGAAAATCTTTATTATTATGGATTTTTATTTATTATCGCTTTTGGTTTTTTAGAAAATTTATTTCCTTCTACTGTTAGTTTTTTATTACGCTTGGCATTTAACATTTCCATATTTGCTTTAAAAAAATAAACCCAGCGTATAAGTAGAAAGCCGCCAGAAATTATAAACGCATAAAGACCATACTTTGAAATATGCTTATCGCCAAACAACCAGCAACCTAAGCCGATAATACCGAGCCATGTAAAAAGAAATATAATTTTACTATGTTTGAATTTATATATTATTTGACTATCGTCTTCTTCTCGTATAAAAAAGAAATTTGTATTAGTCCTTTGCATTTTAGCTCCCGAATAGACAAACTAAAAATTACCTTTTTGCTATATTCCTTATTGTTATTATCGCAACCGTTGACGTAGCAACAACGCTAATGATTGCTATGATTAAAGAGATAATTGTAATTATAAACCTTGCGTTATTTTGTTTCTGCTCTTTCTCATATTCTGCCCGAGTGCGCCACGGATTATCACCTGAGGGCATAGGAACCAGTTCAACTTTTAATGCCTCGTTTTTTGTCTTGGGAAAATTTTCAATCCGTATATTTTTTGCTTCGTCAGTCATTATCTCGCCTTCATAATATTAGGGGCTCTTATACTGTGATTTTTTGTGCCCTGCTCGTAAAATATAATAGGAAGCTATTGCGACTAGAAATAATGCCATATGAGTTTTACTTTGACTACCTATGGCAATGAAAAAAATCAAATTTAAAACCCAAAATATGCAAACAAGCAATATTGCTACTTTCTTCGATAAAGGTTTTCTCACTAATGCAAATCTGACTAAAATTGGGAACAAAAGCCCTAATCCCCAAGTTAATAATACCGAAACTATTAAAGTTAACCCCCAGTGGTCACCAAAGGCTACTTCCATTACGGAAACATCTTTATTCCATTTATCATGAATTACTATGCTGTTACCAATCATCTGAAACACGGGAAGATAGGATGCAAACGCGTCTTCGAGTATTTCTCTGTCATCAACCGGTCCACCAACAGAACATTGAATCGCCACCATCTTACCACGATAGAAAAGCACATACTGAAGCGAGTACGTGCTGGCACGGATTCCGGCCCGTTCTCCTTGGTAATAGTACTTCAACCAGGCTCCGGGCTCCGCATCAATACTCGTTTGCCTACCATCAATATATATGGCATTAGGTGGAACCATCTCACGGAGACTCTCCGCTAGAGCTTCCTCACCTATATCGCCTTCAAGGAACATCGAAGCCCACGTAGGAAGCTTCCGAACAAAAAGCATACAAGAAGGCAAAATATCGCCGACTGATTCACCAATGAATTTCTGCACAATATGAGGACGGATACCCTCCTTCGCTCGCCACGACTCAGGATACTTGATGCTGATGTCGAGGCCATGGGCTTTGGTATGAGATTTCATGTTGTACTCGACCTGCGCCCCTGACAGGAGCTCCTTTGTCACGGGATCGATAGGGGTTCCGGCAGGCACTATCCCTTCGTCAGGTCCGGGCCAAGTTGTTTCGTTTGCGGATAGGATAGCGGGAAGCCACTTCTTCGACTGGGCACGCGTCCAGTCAAGATCCTCTTGGCCTTCATAAGTCTTGAAGACGTTCAGATACAGAACCTTACCCTTAACCAATAGTGATGTTGCCGACCCTGCGACAGTGTGCTGTACCTTCTCGCCAGAGACAGACATATCATACTTGGCAAGTTGCGACACGGTGATGGATGATGCTGTTTCAGTATCAACTCCAAGGGGCGCAATCCCATTCACGTTGAATTCTACTTCTGTCGTCAGTCTTTGTGACAAAGCGTTTCCAGACTTAGCAACGGCTTCATCTATGGAGCTTTTCTGTTGCTGGAAAAATGAATCGTATTCTTTCCTCAATGTGTCCCGGAGTTCACTGAATTGGTACTTGGCCAGTGTCATGTTCTCCAGTTCCTTGAGGGATTGAACGGTCATGTATTCACTGAGGTTTACGCTGTCTCCGCGAAGTAGTTTTCCCGCATCCTCCTGTGTGACGAATACGGCTAGGAGGCGACTCTGATCTGGGCACAAATCTTCGAACATGGAAAAGGTATCTTGAGAGACTGCTTTTACCTCTGTAAAGCCTGCGGGAGCGGGAACGCTAATGACCTCGCCACCGATGTCTACGTCGATTGCAAGTGCGATCTGCGCACAGTGAATCAGGGCTAAAATAATTAGGAAAGCAAAATATTTAGAGCCGTAGCGCATTTTTTCTCCTTTGCCGATATTATCTTTTATACTGCGGTCAATAACAGTCACATATCAAAACTTCCCTACTCGCATACTAGCATATATGCGCGAATACTTTTATGATGACCTTAATCTCTCGAAGCTCTTTCAATTTTCTTTGTGCGTCGCTTCTGATAATTTTCATTTCTTCATTATGGCCTATTCCCGTTATTTGGCATAAACATATCACAAAAATGTTCAACAATTTCTTCTACTGTACCAAAGTCTGTGATTACTTGAGCATGTAACCTGACAAGTTTATTGTCCGTTTCTGACAACGAGTGCACGAAAAAGGGTGAAGGGTCTCCAATACCATCATCTTCTTTTCCCAGATCATCCGTTAAGTCAATGTTTCGACTCTTAATAGCTTCTCGCATTCTTAAATCAATACCTATTTCTTGTTCCTTGTGTTCTGGTTTTAAATTTTTTGGAGGAACATACAAAGGGATTCGATGCGATAATGCGTCCCGATAATCTTTTAAATACTCATCATGCCATTTTTTCATTCTTTCCAAATTTAAATATTGCTTAAAACTATCACCTAAATATTCTTGCGTTTCTATTCTGTACAAACCAACACTCCTTCTACCAATCGCTTTTGCCCCGTTCTTTTCATGCATAACTACCCATGCTATATTATCTAAAAGACCGAAAATATTTATAAAAAAAGCATGCAAGTTGATCTCAACATCTTTTAACTCGTTCCTATTCAATAATTTCTCTCGCCGTAATGGGAATATAGAATAAATATTCTCAACACAACGTTCAATAACACCTAATCGACGCGCAACACCATGGAGTAAGTATTCTTTAGCTTTTGCATCTTTTAAAAAAGTCTCCGTCTTAAAGATGCTATTTACAAGCTTTACATAACGACTTTTTAGCAATATTAAATTATTTTCAATTTTAGCTACGTCTTTATCTCGCAATATCTCTGTCATGTATCACTCCACTTCAGCATCCTCCACCAAGTTTTTCATCATTTCTAATGTCTTCTCGGAGGGAACCCATTCATCATCTTGTTCAATCATTAAGAAACTTTTATCTTCATTATATAATTTTCTTTTGGGTATATTTAAATCTTTATACTTATCCTTCAATAATTCTTTCAAAATTAGCTCAGTTTGATACCCTCCGTCTGCAACAAAAAACCAATACGGAAAACCATCCCTAGTCACGAAGACCATATAGCTATCTATAAACATTTTTTCTTCGTCAGAATTGATTATATTTTTCGTATAAACTACTGCATACTCCTCAGTATCCTTTGTTCTAACCACAGTACTTTTCCCAAGAATTTCAATTTCCGAAATGACCATATTTTCTTTTTCCGCCAATAAAAGCGCCTCTTTAATCTTTTTGATTACAATATCCTCACCACCCATGCTATCTACCATAGAGGGCTCATATAGATTAATTACCTTCTCAAAATCTTTATTCAAAATGGCGCTAGAAAAGTACCGTGCAGTTTCAATTAAATCATTTTTATTCTCTGCATACACGCTTGGAATATTAAAAAATAGATTGAATAATATGCCAATCAAAATTAAACAATGTTTCATCATCTCATTTCCTATTAATTATATACTGGTTTTATTCTGTAAATGTGTTCTTCACTCGTACAGACCTTATAAAATAAGGGATCCAAATTGCTCCAAAAACACAAGCATGAATTACAGGTTTAATAATCTCTACGTCAACTTCCTTAAACAAAGATATATTGAGTATAGCTTGCACAAAATTTGCGATGATCGAAGCAATCATGAACCCTATAATTGCCCGAACCGCAAAACGCCGCTTTTTGAAAAAGAATACTGCAACAATGATGACTGCAATTATCATGACGACGTCAATAAGCATGATAATCCAAAGTCGAGGATCACTCATAAGCTCAGGCATAGCACTTTTTACCATACTGATTCCTATAAAAGAACCAACTATAGACTTAACTGGGGCTAATACAAGTCCAATCGCAGGAATAATGAGCCATCCGGCAATACCCTTAGGGGACAGTTTTTTATTTTCGATGGATTCTGTCATTGCGTTTTCTCCTTCGTTCATTGCCACCTTTCCTCATTTCTATTTACTCTTTTAATAAATCATCTACCCCGATATTTAAAGCCTTTGCAATTTTGCGCAAGGTATCAATTGTAGGGTTAGGATTTTCTCCTGATTCAATCTTTACAACCGTATTGTAGGCAACGCTGGCCTGTTTAGAGAGTTTATCTTGGGAAAGGCCTAATTGTTTTCTTTTCTCTCTTATGTTTTGAGCTATAGAAGATGTTTTCTTGCTTGACATATCACTAATATAATAGTACTATTTTAGTAGGTTATAATTAATAGCCATTTATTGGTGAAACAACTATTATAATACTACTAAAATAATCATGAAAAGTAAAGAAGAATTATAGAAGTATCTAATGAAAAAACTTTTTTACATAAAACGAAAAGTTTTCCAACGTGTTTTTTGCATAAATTTTTGCCCGTTCTCTTTTATGGGGCGGGC
>CAZCLD010000076.1:0-4775 GCA_964499425.1 uncultured Candidatus Peribacteria bacterium
CAAACAAAGCGAGCCCCTTCCAAAACCAAGAAGAAAACCGTTAAGCGTCGTACAACAAAAAAACCAACGTTTGCAGATATCCTGGCAAGGCCAAGTCTCCCTTCGGAAGAATTATTTCCAGACCCACTATTAGATGAAAGCCCGAAAGAGGAAAACTTGGGATACAGAGAAATGAAAACATGCGGAATTTGCGAAGGCTATTTTGATAACATCAACGTTGCTGTAATAAAACTGACCAGTCCTCTAAGAGAAGGTGACGTTATTATTTTCGAAAGACAAAATGGCCTATTTGAACAAGAAGTAAATTCAATGCAGATTAATCGAAAAGATGTAAAACTGGCACGCACAGGTAGCGATATTGGCTTAAAAATAGCACTTAAGCCCAAAGTCGGCACCCAAGTATATAAAGTAATATAAATGAATATTCTAATTATAAATGCAGGGTCTTCATCACTAAAAGCAAGCTTATTTGATGCAAAAAAAGATCCAAAATTAGTAGCAAAAGTACTCATAGATGGCATCGGAAAAGATCGCTGCAAATTCTCATTCAAATCTAAGGATAAAAATGTCGGACAACATGAAAAGATAAAAGACCACAGTGCTGGAACCAAATTCGCCTTGGATCTCTTTCTAAAATTCGGTGCACTTGAAAAACTCAGTGAAATCAAGGCAGTCGGACACCGAGTAGTTCATGGAGGTGAGAAATACTCAAAACCAATTAAGATTGATGCCAAAGTCATAAACACCATCGAAAAATTATCTAATCTCGCTCCACTCCACAACCCAGTAAATCTAGCATCCATAAAAGCCGCCAAGAAACTTCTTTCAAAAACCAAACACATTGCAATTTTCGACACCTCCTTCCATCAGACCATGCCAGAAAAGGCATATCTTTATGGACTCCCATTTGACTTATACAAAAAAGAATCCATCCGCCGCTACGGATTCCACGGTACAAATCACAAATATGTAATAGACCGAACCTTAAAATTATTAAAAACAAAAAAGGCCAAAATAGTCTCTTGCCACCTAGGAAATGGTTCTTCAATCACAGCCTCAATAAACGGCAAATCAGTAGACACCAGCATGGGATTCACGCCACTTGAAGGCATCATTATGGGCACACGCTGCGGCTCACTCGACCCAGCAATAACATTCCACCTCCAACATAACCTCAAAATGAAACCCAAAGACGTAGATCACCTACTCAATCAAGAATCCGGCCTACTTGGACTCTCAAAGATAAGCTCAGACATGCGTGAAATCTACGAAAAAAGCAAAAAGGGAGACAAGCGTGCCCTTTCCACAATAGAAATTCTTTCATATCAAATAGCAAAATTCTGTGGATCATATGCCGCAGCAATGGGAGGACTAGATGCCATCACTTTCACAGGAGGTCTCGGAGAAAAAGCCCATTATGTAAGACAACAAGTCATAGATTATCTGGAATTCCTTGGATTCAAATTAGACAAAAAGAAAAACGAATCAGTTAAAAAATCAGGCTTTGAGGAAGAAGAGATTTCACCTAGCCGCAGCAAAAAACGCATCTTCATCATTGAAGCTAACGAAGCCAGCCAAATGGTGAAAGAAACAAAAGCCTTTCTCTAAATATCAACTTCAAACACCTTGTTCTCTGTCAGAACATAGAGCTTTTTAGTATCCGGATCGATATAAAGATCTCTCAGCTCTCCAATCTCATCAAACAAATATTGCTTATCATAAATGACATTCCCTGTTTTAGCGTCTTTCAAGAAAACAAGTACACGCGCCTCCTTTGAATCTAGCACATAGACCTCGTCCAACTTTTCGTCGGTATATATAATCTTAGGATCCTTGAAAGCATTAAATGGAGGATTATTAATATAGAACTCAGCCTTAGAGCCAGCATAAAACTTATTTATATCCCCACTATTAAGTAAGACATAAATATTTGCATCAATAGCAAAATCTTCAGCGGCAGATATGTCAGTCTCATCCGTAATATAAGCCTCAGCTTTACCAAATTTTCCACGAGCCCCTTTATATGTATATTTCCAAATCTGACTATTCGTGGTATCAAGCAAGTAAATTCTATTACTCCAATCAGTAAGACGAGTCCCTCTGTGAAAAGCACCATCATCTGTGTCCATAAACACCATCGTACCGTCCTTGTATTCAATCAACTTCCCACTGTTAGTCAAAAAGACAACAGAACCTCTATCCTCGAATCCAGTAGCTGCAATAACTTGCTCATCTTCATCAATGGTCAAAGGATCAGAGATTTGATCTAAAACAAGCTCATAAAGTGCATTATATTCATAAACAAAGATTCTATCATTTACCAAGGCAAAACCAAGAGCATTCACATCTGATCTCTTAGTGGAAAGATCCGCTAGCAGCTTCGGATTTTCGATTCTTTGAACATCATCCAGTTTATCTCTTGTTTCCTCTATCTGAACCAGGTAAATAGATGCTTTCTCACGATAAAACTCTGAATCAAAAACAGACTTTGCATCCAAATACGCCTTATCTAAAATTTCCTTAGCAATATCTTTATCATAAGCTCCCTTAGTTTCAGCTTCTGCAATCTTCTCATGCACACCCTGCAAAATCTTGTCTAGCCTCTCTATTTCGTCCTTTTCAGCCCTTTGACTATTCGCAAATAGTATCCCAGCAGTAAGCACAACTATCAGTAAAATCAATAGAGCAAGGATTTTATCTTTGCCAAATCCCTTAGAGAAAAGTCCGTTCCAAAGATTTCCAAGCCATTGAAAAATACTCGCACCACCTCTGCCATAATATACTTCCGATTTAGGTTTTCTCTTAAATACACTCAAAAATTTTCCAGTCAAAGTTTCCTTCCTGGCAGAGACTTTTGAAGGGCCACCTTCAAGAATAGACTTTGTAGCCTTATCAACATCTTCTTCAATACTAGCCACATCCGAAGGTGCAGCCTTCGCAAACAAAATACCAGTTAAACCCACTCTTCCTAAAATCTCTGTTGAAATCGTATCCTGTACATCACTTAAAGACTCCGTAATGCTCTTCTTATTAATAGACTGAGCTAAATCGGTCTTACTTATATACCTCAGTAGTCGAGTAGTAGAGAAAAGCACGAAATCTCCAGCTTCAATGGTTCCACTTGCAATACTTGAAAAAATATCCCCATCTTGATCTGAATCATCAGTAAGCCCCTCACTTACAATACTAACGTATCTTTTCCTTATAAGATAAGCTTCCGCATCACCACATTGAGTCAAATATAGGTCCTCCCCAACAATCGCTGCAATAATAATATTCAAATTTCCAATATACCCAGAAGTTTTTTGAGCCTTAAACTCCTTTAAGACATTATTTACAGCTTTCAACGCAGCCTCAAAACGCGCATATGCATCAACAGCAATATCCTCAAAAAAGAATTTCTGCATAGTTTCATAAATCACAGAACCAATCTCCTCCGCGTCTACATGATTATTCTGGACCTCTAAATTGATGAAAATCTGTCCGCTTTTATCTCCGTGTTCCTGGAACAAATCATAACTGTAATTCTCTAGAAAACTGTTCTCATCTCTCCCGACAAACAAAAACTCATAACTTGCCTTAAGTGACATATGAAGTATAATTTAGATTTGTGGAAAATATACTAATTAGAGGCTTATATTGCAAGCAATAAAGCATTTGACTTCCCACTTTCGACACTATAGAATCACCGGGCGATATTAGCAAGTACATTAATTATATAAAATGCTTGGAAAGTTAAAAAAGCGAAAGAGACTAAAAACACACGGTTTCCAGAAGAGATCTAAATCAGTTTTAAAGAGTAGACGCACAAAAGGCAGAAAGCAGCTAACTGTTTCTGTACATTCAAAATGATTGCCAAAAAGTACAGAATACCACGCCAAGACATTCCTTATATCCTTAAAAAGGGCGAAGAAAACACCTCAAAATTATTCATCATACGACTCAAAGAAGGAAATGAGCAGTTTTCTAGATACCGAGTGATAGTAAGTCAAAAAATCCATCCCAAAGCAGTAAAAAGAAACTATTTACGGAGACAAGTCTACGAAGCCATTGCACAGGTAAGTAAGACCCACAAAAGCACCCAAAAGTCAGACCTCGTCCTGATACCAAAAAAGAAGATTCTAAACAGCAATTATCAAGAAATCCTAAAGGACATCCAAGAAAACATCATCAAATAAATTAATGGATAAACTAAATAGACTCCTCAAAAATACGCTGATCTTCCTGGTAATTTTTCTGGCAATCAATTATGTAATGCAAAGCTGCGTTAACAAAGAGGATGAGCTTTTGGTAAGCTCTGGGAACCTTCTATTTACGACCACAGATACCGAATATAGCCGGAGACAGATCGTAACCGTCAATATTGAAAACAACACCAAGGAGGCGATAATCATCCCTAATGAATGCCCTAGCGAGCCATTCTCAATCTTCAGATATGAAAACAATGACTGGGTTCAAAAAACTAGCACTCCTGTACTAGATTGCGAAAATTCAAAAGAGATCACTCTCAAGCCAGGTGAAGACATGAAAATCCCCTACTCCAGCTGGAATCACAACTTATTCTCAGAAATGGGAAGATTTCGCATTGAATTTCAAACCGAAATAGAAGGAGAAGAAAAGATCTTCACAACCAACGAATTTTTAGTAGTCAAAGAAGGGATATTCCGCCAATTATGGATTGGCCTATTTTACAGACCAATCTACAACGCATTGATCTTTTTAACCTCAATCACACCAAGTCACAGTCTAGGATTAGCAATAATCCTACTAACACT
>CAZCLD010000077.1:0-4768 GCA_964499425.1 uncultured Candidatus Peribacteria bacterium
GGTTATCCGGGAAGGAGACGTTTGGCGATTTTAGAGAGGACTGATCGTCGTGGAGTCCTTACGAATGTAGAGTTTGTGCGTGCAAAATCTGGGGAAGCCCCAGAGGAAGCTGCAAAAACGGATGCAAAATTTGCCCTACTCAATCGGCGCAGACATCCAGAATGTGAAAGGGTTAGCGTGATTGATGAGGCCCATTTTTTGAAAAACGATTCTCAGCAGACAGAGGGGATTTCCCGTTTAGAAGATGA
The DNA here is from genome assembly GCA_964499425.1 of uncultured Candidatus Peribacteria bacterium. GTDB lineage: Bacteria > Patescibacteriota > Gracilibacteria > UBA1369 > LOWO2-01-FULL-3 > JAQBYK01. The sequence goes on from CAZCLD010000077.1 coordinate 249, forward strand.
TTTCACGTTGTTATTAACGGCTTCGCCTTTTAGAAATCCTGTTTCTTTATGCAAGGTGATGCATAGAATTTACCCCGATGACCCAAGATTTAGAAGTATCAGTGCTTTTAGGAAGGCCTTTCCGGCCAATGATCCGCGAGCGTTAAAGGCTCTTTATGTCATGGTGCAACCACACGTGATTAGGTTCCTAAAATCGGAAGTAATGCCAACTTCTGATCGAAGTAGGCCCGCGGAAGAGCAACCTTATGCTTTGCCTGAGAAAATGCATATTATCCCAAGCGAGTTGGGTTGTTATACCCTTACTCTTGATCAACAGATGGCGATATTGGAGATGTTTGAAGATTGGGATGCTTGGACTGAGAAATATGAACACTATATGCCTCGTGATAGGGAGGCACGGGAGGACGGGATTCGTTCCTCCGATAATCGCTTAACCAAAGAACATGCCCTACGTCAGATCATGAATGATCCCAGGTACATAGGTTCTGATAAATTGTCTCCGAAACACCAAATGGCAAAGCGGATCCTTGAGGAGGAACTTGCAGGAGGCAATAAGGTCGTGGTGTTCTGTCGTTACCACGAGCAGATTCGAGCGTATGCCAGGATGCTTAGCGAGATGGGTATTGAATATGCCGAGTTCACAGGCGAAATCACTCGTCAGCGATATAAAAAGGATGGGGATGGCGCTAAAATAAGATATCAGGTTGATGAATTTGACAATTTTATTTTGGATGATCAGGGAAGACCTGTTGAGGCAATAGGAAGGCAGAAAGGCAAGAACATGCTTGCTATCGATTATGAGAGGTTGGTTTTTCAGAATGATCCGAATGTACAGGTTTGTCTCTCTACTTATAGTGCTGGTTCTCAGAGTGTTACTTTTACCGCCGCCAGTGCCATGATTAAGGATGATCTGCCTGAGGATTGCGTTCGTGATTACCAGGCTGAGGACAGGATCCACCGAATCGATGTGGATAGACCAAAACATGAGGTTAGGTACTATAACTTGATCGCGCAGTACGATGAAGACTTCTTGGACGAAGTAAGAGACCATATGGTTGAAAGGGAGCTTGCTGATGGGCAGATACAGGATGTTTCGGCTTATGACCTTTGGTTTTCCCAGGGAACTTTGGATGAAGTACATTTTGCAAATTTGGACTCTCAAAAGACTGGGTTTGAGCTTTTGAACAATGGTATCTCAGTAGATCCTGATCTAGTTGAAGGGGAAAGTCCTTTTGCTATGGAATAATAATTAATATGAGAAATCCTGAAAGAAAATATAGCGTTGGAGCTGGTGCCATCGATGGTGGTGAGGCTTTGGTTTTGGCCGGTTTGCACGAGCATTACTCAAGGGAAGAATGGCCGATTGTTTCTACTGTGCTGATCCCTCAATTCCAAGCTCAGTTAAAGATGACCGTTGATCGATTTAGAGAAGAAAGGGCTTTATTGCCGCATCAATCCTTGAGTCCGGATGAGATATCTGAGTTATGTCAGATGGTCGACAATATGATTGAGGAGAATAGATCCTTGCTTGATGCCGATGGCTTGTTTAGGCCGGTGATGGAAAGGATTAATGAAGTGAAGGGACAAGTTAGGGCTAGGCTGGGGGAGCAGTATAAAGACAGTTTACGAAAAGTTCTGGCTGAGCATGGGATTACTGACAGAAATTCTCTTTTCGCTTGTGGAGTGAGGAAATTTAAAGGCCTTGACTTTGGCGTTTTTGGCAAGGCATATGTTTTTACTAGGAAAATACTTGGGAGATCTGTAAGAATATTAAAACTACAGGATTTAGAGGAAATTGCTGATCTTTTACAGCTTCCCAGCCTTTCTGAGAAGACAATATCAGGCTTTAAAGCTGCTCTTGCTGTGCATGACATTACTGATAGAGCTTCTCTTTTAGCTTGTGGAATAGCGAAATTTAAAAGTCTTGATTTTGGTGATTTGGGTAGGGGAACAGCTTTTGCTTCGAAAATACTTGGGGCATCTGTAAGAGATTTAAAACTCCAGGATTTAGAGGGAGTTGCTGATCTTTTGGGGTGGGTGGCTGATTCTCCCGAGGAATTACGAGATCAATACATTGCTGCTCTTGCTCAACACAGCATTACTGATCGGGCTTCCCTTTTGGCTTGTGGAGTGGTGAAATTTAAAGGCCTTGATTTTGGCGTTTTTGGCAAAGGATATGCCTTTACTGCAAAAATACTTGGGAGATCTATACGACATCTAAAGCTACAGGATTTAATGGCGATTGCTGACGCACTTTTTCCAGAAGATAATATTGCTGCCAATGTTGATCAGGCAAGTGAATTTGTAGGGGGGGAGTTTTGGTAGGAAATTACAGTATCTATATGCCGCATGAAAATACATACAGTATCGGTAATGGCGTAATTGAGGCCTATGAGGCTGAGGTTTTGGCAGACTTGGAGGAGCTTTATCCGGACGAGGCGGAGAGAGAGATCGTCTTAACTATTCTCATTCCTCATTTTCGGGAGCAGCTACGAGGAGTCTTTGACCAGTTTAGAGAGGACAAGTCGTTGAAGGAATTGGAGCCCGTTCATCCGTCTGATGTTGATGAGCTCTGTAAGGCTGTTGATACCATGCTTATGGAGAATAGAGCTCTTTTGGATTTGGATGGTTTATTTAAATCCCTTATGGATAAAATCCAGTCAGTGCGTGAAGAGATAGGCAAAGAACTCACGCAAGTATTTCATGGTTTTTGCAGAGACCTATTAGCCTCGCATGGAGTTGCAGGCAGGAGACAACTTTTTGATTTGGGAGTTAATGGCTTTAGAGATAGGAACTATCCGCCTTATGGCAAAGGCAGTGCATTCGCGGGGAAAATTCTTGGGAGGAGAGTCGGCCAACCATATTCGAGTGATCTTGAAGAAATCGCTGATATTTTGGGGTTGCCAGAGGTTTCTGAGGCTTATCTTGAAAAGTGTAGAGATGCTCTCAGAAGTGCTGGTATTGTGGATCGACGATCATTCTTTTTGGTGAGCGTTACAGATTTTAGAGCAATGTCTTTTCCTCCATTTGGCAAAGGCGCTGCTTTATCCAAGGCGGTCTTGGGAAGAGCAGTGGGATTACCTAAACTTGCTGAAATGACTGAGATAGCTGATGTGCTTAGTTTGCCAGAAATTGCTGAAGAAGCACTGGAGGCATTCAGAGTTGCTTTAAAAGCACATGGAATTACTGACAAAGGAGATTTATCTAAATTAAGTTTAGGGGATTTTGACAGACTTCATTTTGAAGGATATGGAAATGCAAGAGAATTTGTTGGCTTGGTAAGAGGAAGCCGAGCACGGCGCATGTCTAGTGCTGACCTTGGAGAAATGGCCGTAATTTTAAAATTGCCCGAGCTCTCTGAGGAGAATAAGGGGAAATACAGAGATGCATTAAGAGAACATGGCATATTGGATAGGCTAACTTTGCTAAACAATGTTCCCATTGCCCAATTTACGAAACTCCAATTTGGAGAATATGGAACTGCAAGACGCTTTGTGGGAAGAATCCTGAATAGAACTATTAATCATGTTTCTTTGGCTGACCTCGAAGAACTTGCAGGTTTGTTAGAGCTAGAATATAGGGCGCAGGAAAATACAAAAGCGGTACTTGCGGCTCTTAAAGCTAAAGGTGTTTCAAAGTGGAGTGAGCTGATGGGGATGGGCCCAGGGAGATTTGGAAAAGAACATTTTGAAGGATTTGGAAGTGGCTTCGTACTTGCTAGACAGGTACTGGGAAAGCCAATTCACCACCTCAATGTTGCTATTTTGGAAGAACTGGCCGCCGTTTTTGGCTGGGAAGAAGGATCCGAAGAGGACAAAAAGCGTGAATATATAGAGATATTAGCCGCAAGAGGAATTAGAAATAGGGATGATTTGATGGCACTAGGCTCCCATGATTTTATTGCTATGGATTTTTCATTCTTGGGACAAGGAAATGGGTTTGCTTCTCAGGTATTAGGTAGAAGTGTTGCGGTTACAAGCTTAATTCTTGAGGAAGTAGCAGATGCCTTGGGTTGGAGAAAAGACTCTCCTGAGCAGTTGAGAGCAAAATACTTAGCAGCCTTAGCTGTACATGGGCTTACTGACTACCATAGTTTGATGAGGATAGGTCCCAGAAAGTTCGCGAAGTTACCCTTTGAGGGCATTGGCAAAGGCACGGCTTTTATGAGGTTGGTAACTGGTGATGTCGACAGACCTCTCTCTATCCGAAACCTCGAAGCTTTAAGTGCTGCTGTTGGCTTTGAGAAACCAACCAGAGAAGATCTGCTAGAGCAGTACAAGGAAGCTTTGGCGGCGCATGGAGCTTTTGACCGGGAAAGCCTGATTAAAGGAATTGGATCAATGAAGTTTCCCAAGTTGAGATTTGGCAAATTGGGAACAGGAAGGAGCTTTGCTGGAAAGGTCTTAGGCAGACAAATAAGGGCAATTACAATCCCAGTTCTTGAGGAGATTGCGGGAGTCTTGTATGGTCGGGGTGGCGGGACTTGAACCCACGATCTCACGACCCCCAGCCGTGCGCTT
>CAZCLD010000078.1:0-4681 GCA_964499425.1 uncultured Candidatus Peribacteria bacterium
AGATAATTGGTACTACAGGTCAAACTATTAAGCAGCGTGACGTTGGTGTTGTTGGTTTATTCCAAGGTTTTAGCCCAGAGCAGTTACAGAAGGCTGAAAGAGTAGAGCAGATAGCTGAGGTTGTTGAAGAGTGACATTAGGAGAGGCTATAAAAAAGTTAAAAGATTTAACTGATGAAGACTTTGAAGGTAATCGGGAAGAGATAATAATGCTAATAAAAACAATTGAGGTCCCAGAGTTAGTATATGAAGAACAAGGAGAAAAGTTGCTGGAATTGTCTATACCACGCTCCAGCTGGAATTAATTTATTAGGTATGTGTAAGTATTTCGAGAAAAGTGGGGAGAATAAAAAAGACGTACCACCAAAGATAGTAGATGTTGGTTGCAGGTTTTACGAAGAAAGTAATGATTTTATTAAGTATTTAATTAAGAAGACAAATGGAACCTTCGTTTAATATAAATAGTAAAGATGTAAACGGTGCTGAGAAAGCATTACAATTAGCTTACCATGACTTGATTGCTTTTGGTAAGTTATTCCTTCCGGGGGACTTTGGTAAATCGGAGTCCCCTCCCTTCCATTATGAGATTGCTGATGCCCTATTAGAGCAAAGTCTTAAACCGCTTGCACTAATTTTGCCGAGAGGTAGTGGGAAGACGCAGTTATTTAAAACATTTCTGATGCATGAAATACTTTTTAAAGAAAAAGATGACTTAATGTTTATGGCTTGGGTGTCAGATAATCATAGGAAGTCTATCCTTAATCTTCAGTATATTAAGCAGCATTTCCAAACGAATGAAAAGATAAAATATTATTTTGGGAATATTGTTGGCGATAAGTGGACTGAGACTGATATTGTTACAAGTACAAATGCGAAATTAATTTCACGTTCTAACTTATCTAGTGTTCGTGGAGAGAACTATTTAGGTAAAAGATATGACATTGTTGCATTGGACGATACAGAAAGTGAAACTAATACAGTTACTCTTGATGCAAGAGAGAAAATTAAGAACATTGTTTATAATGGTGTCAAACCTGCTCTTGATGTTGATGGTCGTCTTATATTTGCTGGGACTTCTGTTCACTTTGACAGTTTATGTCAAAATATACTTGATGGTTATGCGAAAGCAGATAGTAAGGATGAATATACTTGGGATGTTATAAGTTACAAATCTACACAACCAGAAATGCCGGGTGGTGTATTGTGGAATTCATATATGCCAAGAGAGAAGCTTGATAGAATTAAGGAAGAATATAAACAAGCTGGAAGGATTCATGGATATTACCAAGAATATGAACTTGAAGTGCAGAATGAAGATGAGGCTGTATGGGGGAGGCAGTATATAAAAAATTGGAATGGATATTATTCTTGCGATGATGGTATTAACTATATTAATATTGACGGGGAAAAGATACCAGTAAATACGTTTATTGGATGTGACCCAGCAACTGACATTAATACGAAGACAAGTGATTTTAGCGTTATTATGGCAGTCGCGGTTGACCCCGACAATAATGCATACGTATTAGAGTATGAACGTCATAGGTCGATACCTACAGTCGGGGCGCGCGATGCCAATGATAACTTAATTGGCAAGAAAGGTGTTGTTGATTATATTATAGACATGCATCTTAAATACAACTGTATAAGTAGTACAGTTGAAGATGTTGCTATGAATAGGTCTGTATTCCAAGCGCTTAATGATAGACGAAGAATACTTAATAAATACGATATTGCGGTAATACCAGAGAAACCGGGTGGCAGAGAGAAGAGAAATAAGATATATTCGGGTTTAAGTGGTCGTTTTAGCGCAGGAAGTATACTATTAAGGGAAAATATGTTTGATTTAACGCATGAAATTGTTACATTCGGACCCAGAATGGCACATGATGATACCATTGAGACACTTTTTTATGCGCTTTTACATGCATTCCCTTGTGGATTAAAGCGAGAGAAGAAGGGTGAGCGTCGTTGGTATAAGCCAAAACCTAAAGCAAAAAATTGGATAACAGCATAACAATGGATCAATGAAATGGGAAATGAATATAATTTTTTAGGACTCTCAGACAAGGTTAAGGATACAAAGGGGAAAGAATATGTTTTGAGTGGTTATTACAATAGAGACGATAAGACTATGTATTGGAAAACGCAAGGTGAAAGTTTTTTGTATAGTGGAGATGGAGGCAAACCGCGTGGATATTTAGACAAGCACGGTAAACCTCATTTTCATATACCCGGTTCTGAAGATAAAATGTTTGGAAAGACGGGTGATGTATATAATGATAATGGTGACGTTATAGGAAGTAAGGCTTTAATACCGGATTCTTTTGAAGATAGGTATGTTGAAAGCGCTGAGTTTCCAGACAAAATTTTTAATAAATATTTTTCGAAAGAAGAAGGGCAGAAGGCATACGGTTTTTCTTTCCCGTCGCAGGCAGTGGTCAATGAATCATCAGCAAAAATGCCTATAGAAAAAGAAAATTTTATAAACAAAATAATTGGTTCAATGTTGGAGAATAGGTAATGCAGAATAAACCAGCAGAAGATAGATATGCGCAAGAATTTAAAAGTATTGTAGGCAACGCTAAAGGTGAAGACCAATTTGAGGAGATTACTCAATGGGAAGATGGCAGAGACCAAGTTGGGTTATATCTTGTTCACGGCAATAAAGGTGAAAAAAAATATGTAATTGGCGCAACAGACAGATGGCACAAACCTCCTAAATATAGTATTGGTCAGGCTAGATATGCTAATGCTGTTAGCGCTGCAAAAGACGGTTCATTTCTTTCCGAAGAGAAAGCTATAGAATATTATAGAAGCGCTAATGAGCCTACAATGGTAGATAAAATTATAGATAGCATAAGAGGATTTATGTATAGTGAGGATGATGAATAATGGCTAGACAAAAGACAGCTGATAGAGTTAGAAAATTATTTAACTCTGCTAATAGTGCCACAAGGTTTCAATGGAAAACTGTAAACCAAAAAGGCTGGGAATACGCAAATGACAACCAATTAAGTCATAAAGATAAAAAGGACTTAGAGGAACAGGGCATGCCTACATTTACAATTAATAGGATTAGTCCTATTGTTGAGATGTTGAATTATTATGCAACCGCAAACAACCCTCGTTGGCAAGCTATAGGCAGGGAGGGCAGTGACAGCGATGTTGCTTCTGTATTCAGTGATTTGGCTGACTATATTTGGTCTAATAGTGATGGTGAAACTGTATATAGTAATGTTATTAATAACTGTATTACCAAGTCAGTTGGGTATATTATGGTAGATATAGACCCAGATATGGATAATGGTATGGGTGAAGTAATTGTAAGTCAGCCAGAACCATTTGATGTATTTATTGACCCTAAGAGTAGGGATATTTTACACAGAGATGCTGCATTTATGTTGATAAGGAAAATTTTACCAAAAAGTCATCTTGAGCTTCAATTCCCAGAGTATAAAAGAAAACTAGCAAAGGCAAGTAGTGAGCATTTAATATATGATTCAGCTACCGAGCGAACGCAGGACAATACTCAGAAAGATTTTTATTATGATGATGCTGATATAAGAGCAATAAACAGAGATGGCGATGAAGATGAAGTCCATGAGTATTTTGAATTATATGAAAAAATCAGAATACCTTATGTGAATGTTTTTTACAAAAAAATGCCAGATGAGGAGCAGCTGAAATTAATTCAGAAGCAAGTTCAAGTTAAAATGCAAGAAATGCAAGCTGAGATGCATATCGCATTCATTGAGCAGGAAAAACAAATGACAGAAGCGGTACATGCTGGACAGATGTTGCCAGAAAGAATGCAATTAGAGATGCAAAAGCTTCATAAAATGAACCAACAGCAACTTGAAACTTTTGAAGAAGAATATATGTCTCAAATGCAATCAGAGGTTAGTAAAATTGAGAGCAAGGTTGTTAGCGAAAAAGAATTTGACATATTAATGAAGGATGTTACATTTAAAAGTATGGTTGTTGATAGTGTGCGTTTTTATGATAATCGCATAAAGCAAACTTGCGTTGTTGGCGATGTCCTATTGTATGATAAGGTTTTTCCAGAACAAATAAAAGATTATCCTATTATCCCGTTCCATTTTAAATGGACTGGTACTCCATATTCAATGTCGGCTGTCAGCCCATTGATTGGCAAGCAAACTGAAATTAACAAAAGTCATCAGATTATGGTGCATAATGCATCGTTAGGGTCATCCTTAAGATGGGTGTATGATGAAGGTTCTATTGATACTGAAGTGTGGGAAAAATACTCAAGTGCGCCGGGGGCTTTATTGCCAAAACGACCGGGGCAAGAATCCCCAACTCCATTTATGCCTATGCCTCTATCTAATGCGTTCTTTACTATGGTGCAAGAAGGCAAGCAAGATATGGAATATCTATCTGGTGTATATTCATCTATGCAGGGTAATGCAGATGCGCAACATGATACTTTTAAAGGGATGTTAGCGATTGATGAGTATGGTACAAGACGAGTTAAGCAATGGATGTCCCAAAGCATTGAGCCGGGGTTAAGGCAGACAGGGAATGTAATGTTGCAATTTATCCAAGCAACATACAAAGCTAATAAAAGAATTAGGATTGTGCAGCCATCAGCGCTACAAGCAGATAAGGAAGTTGAAATAAATATACCAATTTTTAATGATATGGGTGAGGCTATT
>CAZCLD010000079.1:0-4626 GCA_964499425.1 uncultured Candidatus Peribacteria bacterium
TCGTGAAGTTCGTGTCCTATACCATGACCAGTTAGATCTTTGATGATGTGAAATCCTGCATTTTCTACTATTTCTTGGATAAGCTTGCTGATTTCTCCCAAATGTAATCCAGGCTTGATCATATCGGTTGCTTTGCTGAGGACACTTTTTGATACGTCCAATAATCTTTGTTTTTCGTTAGATACTTTTCCTATCCCGATTGATCTGGCTGCGTCTGTGTATAGGCCTTTATAGATTACACCGCAGTCTACAGTGAAGAGATCACCTTCTTTTAGAACTTGATCTTGTTTGGGTATTCCGTGGACGATGATTTCATCTATTGCAGCGCAGATGGTGGCAGGAAAGCCGTGGTAGCCTTTAAATGCAGGTTTTCCACCTCTCCGACTAATCAACTTTTCTGCGAGTTGATCTAATTCCCAGGTGGATACTCCTGGCTTAGCATTCTTGCAACAATTCTCTAAAACTTCTGCCAGTATTTCTCCGCCTTTCCGCATCAATTCTATGTCTTTCTCTGATTTAATGGGAATAGCCATGTCTTAGGTAAAGAGAGGATCTAAGGTCTCATAGGTTAGTTTTTCTACCTCTTCAATGGAACCTTCTCCATCGATTTTGATTAGGCGATCTGCATACATTTCGATGGCTGGAGCGGTTTCGTTTTCAAAGGCCTCCAATCTTGTATGAATTGCTTGAGGATTATCGTCCTTGCGAGTTGTTAATTCACCTCCGCACTTACATTTTTCTTCTTTGTAATCTGATGGGAAGACAGCTTTGCATGATCCACATATTCTACGAGTTGTGAGTCGTTTTAATGCCGTGTCAGTGGAAATTTCGAGCAGTACGCCTTTGTACTCTCGACCATATTTACCAAGTAATTCGTTTAGGGTTTCTGCTTGGACTACTTTTCTTGGGATGCCGTCGAAAAGTACTGCTTTTCCTTCACCTAAGTTTTTCATGAAGTTCTCTACTATTTCCATTACGACTTCGTTTGAGACAAGGTGTCCCGCTTCTATTATACCTTTTACTTTTTTACCCAATTCACTGTCTTCTTGTGATAGTTTGCGTAGTTCGCCTCCGGTTTCGAAAACTTCTAGTCCATATTTTTTGGCAACTAATTTGCCAATAGTGCCTTTGCCAGCACCTTGCATTCCAAAGAATATTAAATCCATATTGAAAAGTTAAGAATAATATCTGTGGAAGAGTATATCATTCTTTTAATAGAATTTCTTGTAATCATGCATGACAAGTTGGGCATTTACCTGGCGTATTAATTCCAGGACTACTCCGACGATGATGATTATTCCTGCTCCTGAGATCAATAGTGGTACTGATCCTGCTCCTGAGCTACTAAAGATAAATTGGAGAATTAGAGGGGATATTGCGATTAGCCCAAGGAAGACTGCACCAAACAGAGTTAATCTGCTGGAGATATCTCCTAAATATTCTGAAGTTTGTTTTCCTGGTCGAATACCAGGGATGTAGCCCCCTCGTTTTTGGATATTTTCGGCTACCTGTTCGGGATTGAAAGTAATTGATACGTAAAAGAATGTGAATGCCACAACCAGCAAGAAGTATGCTATCAGGTAGAGTGTCGTATTTGGTTGGAATAATGTATTTAGACTGTTTCCTAGGTCTTGTAACCATGGTGAACTAGCGTTTATGAAGAATTGACCCAGGATAGCGGGAAAACTGACCAATGCTACTGCAAAGATGATAGGGATCATTCCTGCTTGATTGATTCTGATTGGCAAAAAGGCCTGATCGCTTTTTGAGCGGATTCCTCTGCCTGCGTATGTGATTGGTATTCTTCTGGTGGCTTCATTGACCAAAATTACTATTGTGAAAAGAATGATAGTTATCAGGGTCATGACGACGAATGGGATGATTTTGCTTTCATCCTCACTGGCAAGGAAAAGTCCTTGTCCGAGGAAATTTGGGATTTGTGAGATAATGCTGGCAAAGATCAAGAGCGATATTCCATTGCCGATGCCTTTTTCTGTGATTTGTTCTCCTAGCCATACCAAGAGTATTGTTCCTGCGGAAATCGTTATCATAATTGGCAAAACTACGGCAGGATCACCAACATCGGATACGATTGGGATGTTTGATTGTGAATTTAGGAGGATTATCATTCCGTATGATTGTAGGAAGGCTAGAGGAAGTGTGAGCCATCTTGTATAAGAATTGATTTTTCTTCTTCCGGATTCGCCCTCTTTGGAAAGACTTTCCAGTTTTGGAATGACTACCGTTAGAAGTTGAAGAATGATTGAGGCATTGATGTATGGGGAAATACCCATTAAGACAATGGAGAAATTTTCCGTGCTACCTCCGGTTAATAGGCTGAAGACTTCCAGCAATTCATTTCTGCTTGAAACCGCTCTTAAACTCTCAAGATTTGCGCCTGGTACAGTGATGTGAGCAATTAGTCTGTAAAAGACTAATAACGCTAGAGTAAAAAGGATCTTTTTTCTGAGATCTTTGGAGTTCCAAATTTGGGTGAGGTATTTAAGCATTTTCTGGATTTATTTTGAGGTATTTTCAGCTGTTGCTTTTTCCGATCCATCTGCCTTCGCTGTCGCTTCGGCATTGTGTAATTCTACTGTTCCTTTTTTTGCTTCTACAGCTTTAATTGCTGCCTTGGAAGCTTTGTCTACAACTATTGTTAGGGCTTTTTCTAAGTCTCCTTTACTAGCAAGTAGTTTAACAGGTTTATTTCTTTTTGAAATTAGGTTTTTTGCATGTAGAGCTTCTGCATCGACTCTGTCTTTGGAATTGAATATATTTAGATCACCAATATTTACCACTTGATAATCGATATAATTTGGATTCTTGAAGCCTTTAAGTTTGGGCATTCTTCTGATGTATGGAGTTTGACCACCTTCAAAACCAGGTCTTCTTCTTCCACCGCTTCTTTTGGTTTGTCCTCCCATTCCTTTACATGCATAAGTTCCGTGGCCGGATCCGTTCCCACGGCCGACTCTTTTTCTACTTTTTTTAGGAGTTTTACCTTTTAGTTCTGTAAGTGTCATGATTTATATTAATTTGTAGGTTGTGGTTCTTTAGTGGGGGCTGCTTTTGGGTCTTTTTCAGCTTTAGGTGCAGGTGCTTTTGCTTTCGCTTCAGTACTGGGTTTTGCTTTAGGATCTGCTTTAGTCTTTGCTTCCGGTTTAGCCTTTGCTTCTGGCTTAGTTTTCTCTTTAGCTTTTTCTTTGGCTTTTTTGAGCATCTTTGGATTGGGAACCAATCTTTTTAATGCTTCAAAAGTAGCTTTTGTGCAGTTTACTTTGTTGGTTGTGCCATAGGATTTGCTGAGGATGTCTTTTATCCCAGCAAGTTCTAATACTTTACGAATTGTTCCTCCTGCGATTAGACCGGTACCAGGGACTGCTGGCAGAAGAAGTATTTTAGCTGCTTTGAATTTGATCTTAATTTGATGGGGGATAGTACTTTCGTCGAGATTAACTTTGAGTAGTTCTTTTTTTGCCTTGGCTATTGCCTTTTGGATGGCTCCGGTAACTTCTTGTGACTTTCCAATACCAATTCCTACCTTACCTTTGCGATTTCCAATTGCTACAGTTGCACGAAAACGAAGTTTTCTACCACCTTTAACCACTCTTGTGACGCGGTCTATTTGGATGACTTGTTCATCAAACTCTTTTGGCTCTCTTTTTACGAATGTTCTTCTTCTGTTGGGTTTTTTAGTCATGGTGTTATAACTGTTACAGTGTTAGTCCTCCTTCGCGGGCGCCATCAGCTACTGCCTTTACGCGACCGTGGTATTTGTAGCCATTTCTGTCGAAGACTACTTTAGTAATTTTCTGTTCTTTTGCCTTTTTGGCAACTTCTTCTCCTACTGTTTTGGCTTTTTCAACCTTTGTGCCTTTGGCTTTGGTTTTGAGATCGCTGCAACTTAATAGTACTTTTCCTTCTGCATCGTCTACCAATTGTGCATAAGTGTTTGATAGACTTCTGAATACTACTAATCTTGGTCTTTATGCATCGCCACTTATCTTGCTGCGAATCTTTGCGTGTCGCCTTTTTCTAAGTATGTATTTTTTGTTGGACATAGTGTTATCTGTTATGCGGCAGTACCGGCGCTTGCAGCGCTTTTACCGGCTTTTCTTGGGACATATTCGTCAATGTACTTGATACCTTTGCCCTTATATGGTTCGGGTTTTCTGTAAGATCTTACTTTAGCTGCGGCCTCTCCTACTGTTTGTTTATCAATTCCTTTTATGATGATTACATTCTTGTTTTCTTCGTCCATTGAGAATTCAATGCCTTCTGCTGCTTTGTATTCAATTGGGTGAGAAAATCCTAAATTAAGGGTGATCTTATTTTTTGCTGGTTTAGCTCTATATCCTACGCCGACTATCTCTAGTCTTTTTTCGAAGCCCTTGTTTACGCCTTCAACCATATTTGAAACTAGGCTTCTTGTAAGTCCATGTAGAGATCTGTTCTCTTTACTTTCATCTGGGCGAGTTACTATTATTTCGTTTTCTTTCATCTCAATAACCATATTTGGATGTAGCTCTTTTGTGAGTTCCCCTTTTGAACCTTTAACCGTGAGCGTGTTGTCCTTGAGTTGTGCTGTAACTCCGCTTGGTATTACTACTGGTTGTTTTCCTA
>CAZCLD010000080.1:0-4543 GCA_964499425.1 uncultured Candidatus Peribacteria bacterium
TCAGGAGTAAAAGGTATTTCCCTGGCAATACTCTTTGGCGCATTACCTACGGGTCCCCTTTATTTAGCCTTTCCCATGGCCGCAGCCTTGCTTAAAAAAGGCGCCAGTATATCAAATGTTATCATTTTTCTTTCCGCTTGGGCGTGTATTAAGCTTCCCCAGGAAATGATGGAGCTCCAATTCCTTGGCTGGAAATTCATGGCGTTAAGACTTATTTTAACGGTTGTTTTTGTATCTATTATGGGGATATCCATAGATCGAATAATCGAGTGGAGTGATAAAAAAGGAAAGGAGGTAAAGCATGCAAATTTTTAATCTAAACACAATGAAAGCGTATGCTTATGAGGAAAGGGAAAAGAACGTTTTTTATAAGGCTGATAAATTTAAAACAAGAATTATAGAGCTTCCGCCGGGAGGGTTAATTCCGGAATGTGAAATGAGTTCTTACGTTATATTTTATGTTCTGGAAGGAGAGGCGGAAGTAGCCGTGAACCAAGAAAAGGCAGCCATAAAAAAGGGGCAATGCATCATTATCGAGCCGGCAACTGTATCGATGAAAACAGATAAAGGGCTTAAGATGATGGGGATACAGATAGAAGATTCTGAATAAAAATAATATTTCTTTTGTGTTTTAGTTCCCCTGCCTGCCGACAGGTTTTGTGCCATTCGCGGTCACAAGATTAAAAAGCATCTCTTCTTTTCTTAGTTGTGAGATCCTCTAGTCTTTTCAGAATATATATTTCGCTCTCCGTTTCTCCCTTTTGGATATTAAAGAGATCTATCCATGGAACTCCGATAGCTTTTGCGATATCAGAAAGCTCCAAGCCGCGGCCAAGAGGCCAAGGACGCATTAGCGCTTCTATGCGTTGTCTTGTTTTACGTGTAATTTCTGGTGATTTTCTATTACTGATCTGAAGTCACCGCTGGAAAAAGAACTTATGAAAAAAGGTTTGAAACACAGATTTAAGAAATATTTTTCTTAAATATGCGGTGCGCCCCAGGTTTCGCTTCTTGACTCATAATAACAATAATGTTAGGGTAAATAACTAAAGGTGTCGAGCCTGGTTTAATATTATGATAAGCACAGGCATAAAGGGCTTAGACACTATAGTTCACGACCTCAGGCTGGGAGATAACGTAGTCTGGCAGGTTGATGATGTTAAAAGTTACCTCCATTTTATTAAACCTTATATAAAAAACTCTCTTAAAGAAAAAAGAAATCTAATCTATATCCGCTTTGCCAACCACCCTCCAATTGTGGAAGATAAAAGAATCAAAACTTATAAGATCGACGCCACTAAAGGCTTTGAAACTTTTTCTAAACAAATTCATGACGTGATTGCTAAAGAAGGAGTAGGAGCATATTATATTTTTGATTGTCTTTCAGATTTGCTCTCTGCCTGGGCCTCTGATTTAATGATCGGCAATTTCTTTATGGTCACTTGTCCTTATCTTTTTAAGTTAGATACCATTGCCTATTTTGCAATTTTGCGTGACCAGCATTCATTTAAAACTATTGCCCGTATTCGTGAAACTACTCAGCTCCTCCTCGATGTTTATGAGCATGAGGGCAGTTATTATGTCCATCCGCTTAAAGTCTGGCAACGGCATTCGCCAACTATGTTTTTGCCGCATGTTGAAGATGGTGCAGAATTTCACCCGATTATTAATAGCGCCGATGCTACCAAGTTATTCTCCTACATGTCTAGCCGCAGTGCGGAAAGTGCCAAGCGTAATTTGGATTACTGGGATCGGTTATTTATTGAGGCGGAAGAATTATCGGTCCACGGCAAGCTTGGCGAGAGATCCAAGATGCTGGATCGCCTAAGCAAAATTATGCTGGGAAAAGAAGAACGAATGCTCTCTTTAATTAAGAAGAATTTTAACTTAAAGGATCTATTAGCTATCAAGGCCAGGATGACCGGCACCGGGCTGGTTGGCGGAAAAACCCTGGGAATGCTTTTGGCGCGTAAGATTTTAGCTAAAGACGAAGCTTTTAACTGGAAAAAGATTATGGAACCGCATGATTCTTTTTATATCGGCGCAGATGTTTTTTACACCTATATTGTAGAGAATGGCCTGTGGGATGATTGGTTGGAACAGAAGACCGAAGCAGGATATTTAACTAAAGCCGCTGAGCTGCAAGAGAAAATATTACATGGCAAGTTTCCTCATGAGACGCGAGAACAATTTCGCCAGATTGTGGATTATTATGGTCAGTCACCGATCATAATTCGCTCTTCCAGCCTATTAGAAGACGCTTTTGGTAATGCCTTTGCAGGGAAATATGAGAGTATCTTTGATGTTAATCAGGGCTCGCCGGAAGAACGCTATCAAAAATTTGAAGATATCGTGCGTCAGATTTTTGCAAGCACGATGAATGTAGATGCGCTTAATTATCGCTTGCAGCGGGGTTTGAGCCAGGCTGATGAACAAATGGCTTTGCTGGTACAGCGGGTTTCCGGCACTTATCACCAAAAACATTTCTTTCCTTATTCAGCAGGAGTCGGTTTTTCTTACAACACTTTTGTCTGGCATGAGCAGATGAAACCAGAGTCTGGTATGTTGCGTTTGGTTTTAGGTTTGGGTACAAGAGCAGTTAATCGTGTAGAAGGTGATTATCCGCGGATTGTGGCGTTGGACGCACCTAAACTTAAGCCTTATGCGGGTAAAGAGAAAGCAAAACGGTTTTCTCAGCATGATGTAGATGTTTTAAATATTACGGCAAATGAATTACAAACCATATCTTTAGAGAAACTATTGGAAGATGAACCAGAACTTAAGCTTGATTTGGTAGGAGAGCGGGATGCTGAGGCAGAAGCAAAAAAGCGGGAATTGGGTTTAAAAGGGGCTTCCTGGATTATCAATTTTGATCAACTATTAGCCAAGACAGACTACCCAAAGACTATGCAGCAACTGTTAAAGACCTTGGAGAAAGCTTATGACTATCCAGTTGATGTTGAATTTACAGTTAATTTTAATAAAAAAGGACAATGGCAGTTCAATCTTTTGCAATGCCGGCCATTGCAGGCTAAGGGCGGTACTGTTCAGGTTAAAATTCCCCAAAATATTCCTGCTGCAAAACTAGTTTTTAGATCACAAGGGAATTTTATGGGCGGAAGTGTTTCTCAAGTTATTCAGAAGATAATTTTTGTGGATACGGAAGGATATCGGGATCTGTTGATGATCAAAAAGTATGAGGTGGCCCGCTTGATTGGTAGGTTAAATAAGAGAATTAAGCGACAGAAATCGGCTGTGTTGTTGATTGGGCCGGGGAGGTGGGGGAGTCGTGATGCAACTCTGGGTGTGCCAGTTAGTTTTGCGGAAATAAATAATGTAGCTGCGCTTGTGGAAGTCGACGATCCCGAAGGTGGCTTTATGCCAGAGCTCTCTTTTGGCTCGCACTTCTTTTTGGACTTGGTTGAGACTAATATTTTTTATACCGCTCTGTTCCTGGATGATGAGCATGTGGTGTTTAATAAAAAGTGGTTAACGAGCTTAGACAATAAGTTGGCCGATATAATTCCGGAGGCGGCTGATTATCAAGGAGTAGTGCGCGTTCATGAATTTTCTAAGCAAGAATTGAAGTTGCTGTCTGATTTGACTTCACAACAGGTTGTGTTGATAAGATAATCTCTTGACATAACCTACATAATTGTCTACACTACAAAATTGTATGAGCCCTATGCGCGATATAAAGGTTAAGGTTTTGGTTGATATTGGCAATGCGCTTTCCTCTTCGCTTGATCTGGAAAAAAATTTAAACTCCATTCTTGATGTTCTTTCTGATTCCCTTGAGATGAAACGGGGGACGATTACTTTAGTTGATCCAGTAACTAATGAATTGCGCATCGAGGTTGCCCAAGGTTTAACTAAAAGGGAGAAGGAGAGAGGGAAGTATAAAATTGGTGAAGGGGTTACGGGAAAAGTTGTGGAAACTGGAGAATCCATGGTAGTGCCGGATATTGAGGCAGAGCCGCTTTTTTTAAATCGTACCCAGGCCAGAAAAAAATTAGAAAATAGAAAATTTGCTTTTCTCTGTGTCCCAATTAAAGTAGGTAATAAAGTTGTTGGCGCGCTTTCGGTTGATCATTTATTCAAAGGGGATATTTCTTATGAAGAAGATATTAAACTTTTAGCTATTATTGCTTCTATGGTAGGGCAAGCAGTAAAGATTCGTGATCTGGCAGAAAAAGATAAGCAGGCAGTAGTTGCGGAAAATATTAAATTGCGCCAACAAATTAAAGGTAAATATAAATTTGGCAATGTAGTGTATACTTCGCCTTTAATGGAATCTGTGCTCGAAGGTGCCAGGCAGGTTGCCCAGACTCAAGCCACGGTTTTGCTGACTGGTGAATCCGGGACTGGCAAGGAATTAGTTGCTGCGGCTATTCATTATGGTAGTCCTCGTTCAGACAAACCCTTTATTAAAGTTGCTTGTGCAGCTTTACCGGAAAATCTCTTAGAATCCGAGTTATTCGGTTATGAAAGAGGTGCTTTTACAGGCGCGATGGAGCGGAAAATAGGTCGTTTTGAAATGGCT
>CAZCLD010000081.1:0-239 GCA_964499425.1 uncultured Candidatus Peribacteria bacterium
TTCCGATGGGTACCATCTGATTTGTTTGGTGCTGGAAAGGCGTTGGTTTTTGGAAATGTATGTAATCGTGATGGAAGCTATTTTGAGTCTGATTTTCGTTCAAGTTTGCTTAAATTGACTGAGGAATTGACTGAGAAAGGAATTACTATCAATTGTGCTCCCGAAGTCGAGGGGTTTCTTTTTAAGGGGGAGAAATCTGAGCAGCATTTTACTGAAAAAGGTGGTTTTGAGTTGGCTAC
>CAZCLD010000081.1:249-4344 GCA_964499425.1 uncultured Candidatus Peribacteria bacterium
AGCTCTTTGCCGCAAGATACACTGCGTTTGTTTATTGATAAGTTCGCTGAGGTTCAGAGGGCCATGGGTTTCCGTAATGAAAAAGATCATCCAGAAGTTGCTCCTTCCCAGTTTGAGTTGAATTTTCAATATTCTGTGGCACTTGATGCTGCTGATCAGATTCTTCTTTACAAATTGCTTGCAAGGCAAGTTGCGAAAGCCATGGATTTGACCGCTTCTTTTATCCCAAAGCCAATCCAAAAATTGAATGGGAATGGTATGCATATGAATTTATCCTTGTCTAAAGAGGGGAAGAATATTTTTTACAAAAAAGGTGGTAGGCATGATCTTTCAGATGAAGCGTGGAAATTTGTAACAGGGGTGCTTTATCATGCCAATGATCTTTGTTTGACGATGAATGCATCAGTAAATTCATATCGGCGATTAGATCCTAATTATGAAGCACCAAATCAGATTATGGTATCTGGTGTTAATCGTTCTGCGATGATTAGAATCCCAGAGGGGAATGAAAAGAGCGCTCGTATTGAGGTTAGAACTGTGGCTCCTGATGCTAATCCGTATTTATGCATTTATGCGATTATGAAGGCTGGCTTGATAGGTCTTATGGCGAGTAATAGTGAAGTGAAAACGATGGAAAAGAAAATTTCTAAAGGAAAAGTGAAGATCTTACCTGAAAATATCTGGGTTGCTATGGATCGTTTTAGGAAGAGCAAGTTTATAACTGAAGTTTTAGGTACTAGCAGTAGAGATAAGTATTTACAATTGAAAGAAGATAGTGCACAAAGGTGCCCACGGGCGTTTGGTGAGCGTGTTAAGGCTTGTGAGATCTTGTATCACCATGAGGTGACTAATCAGTTAATTTGGAATGATTTTTAGGGGTCGCTTGCTTGACGGATCCATGTAATTCATTATAATGTTCTCTCGTTAACGCGATATATGCTTAGAGAGAAATTATCTGATAGGTTCACCTTGGATACTGATTTGTCTGTAGACGATGTTGTGGCTCAACTAGCCAGTGCGTCTGGTTGGGCAGATGATAGGGTTCTAAGGAGGATTCCACAACTGAGTAGGTACAGGGGACGGTTGGCAAGGATGAAGTTACAGGTGTTTGGGAATTCTGATTGTCTCCATGTATTTGGGTACGAAAAGGGACCATTATCTTTTTTGCATCTTCAGCTTTTCTTTGACGTCGAGGACGGGTTTAGGTTTGCCTTTTCTAATCTTCCTTAGAGGTTTGTGTATTCATAATCTTTTTAGTTTGTTCTTGTAGTAATGGATATCGAGATTGCCAGGTCCACCTAAGCTAATCTTAGATTTTATGTTTTCCTTGGGATCGGGTTTGTATTTCGTAATTTTTTTGTGTGCTCGTTTATAGGCTGTTCTGAATGGGATTTTTTTCTTTTCTGCAAGCTCTGTGGCGAGGTCGGCCATGTAGATATCATGACTGATTTTTGATGAGATTGCTTTCTCTTTAGGTTTGATTCCTTTGAGGTAGATGTCAACTACGGCGAGACTATCAAGCACTGTTTGAGTACTCTCAAGTAGTGGTTGTTTGATTAGTTGAAGATCTCTGTGGTAGCCAGAAATTAGATTTCTGCAGATATCTTTGACCAGTGTTTGATTGTTCGTGACTACATGAACCTTTCCTCTTAAAATCTCCATTCCATCCAGATTTCTCTTTTGGGGCATAATACTTGAGCCTGTTACCAGAGTGTTTTTTACCTTGAAGAAGTCAAATTCCTGGCTAGTGAAAAGGATAAGATCGTTTGCAAATTTCCCGAGGCTCAGCATTATTTGTGATAGTCCTTCTAGGTAGATACTCTCAAATTTTCCTCTGCTGTTTTGACAGTACAGTGAATTAATCTGGATCTTCTTGAATTTGAGGTCCTTTGCGGTGAGTTCACGATCAAGTAGGAGGGGGACTCCATATCCTGCCGCGCTTCCTAGTGGGTTTTTGTCGATTTGACTATAGATTGAGTCTAAGAAGTTGATATCGTCAGCGAGGCTTTCAAAATAAGAACAAAAGTAGTGTCCCACGCTTGAAAGCATGGCTTGTTGCGTGTGAGTGTAGCCTGGCATTGGGATGTTTTGATGCTCTATGGCGAATTCCAGAAAATGCTTGGCAACTTTCTTTGCTTCTTTCTTAATCTTTTTGAGATTATCTTTCATGTAGAGCCTAATAGCGGTAAGGACTTGGTCGTTTCTGCTTCTTCCGGTATGGATTTTCTTGCCAGTGGTTCGTAGTTTTCCAGAGAGAAAATTCTCTATTACAGTATGGCAATCCTCATCTGTGACCTTGATTTTGACTTTGCCGGTTTTCCATTGTTTCTCGAGCACGCTTAGTCTACTTAGGATTTTCTTAAGTTCTTCTTTTGTGAGTATGCCGATTGATTGCAATCCCTTGGCATGTGCTTTTGTTGCCTGGATGTCGTAGGGCATTAATTTATGGTCGAGAAGGTAGTCTTCTCCGACGGTATAGGCTTCAATGACTGGATTTGTCTTTGATCCTTTTTTTGCCCAGAGTTTTGACATGGTTTTAGGTTATATGCTGTTTTTTGCGCGAGATTATAGTGCTCTATGAATCCTGCCGAGGCATTCTGGTTAAAGGTGTCATTCTTCATAAATGTAGCAAGATCCTCATTAAATAGCGAATGAGGAGAGGTAGCAGATACTACCATAGCTTTTCCTTTATACAACGCGATTTTCACTTTTCCGGTGACTTTCGTGTTTACGCTATTGATGTAAGAATTCAGGTGATCCATGAGAGGGTGGTACCATTTGGCACCGTATGTTAGGTAGGCCCATTTCTGATCGATCATTGTTTTGAATTCGATTTCTTCACCTGTGCAAACTAGTTTTTCCAGGTTCTTGTGTGCTTGGATGATGATCTCGGCGGCTGGTTCTTCGTAAACTCCCCTGATTTTCATGCCTACTATTCTATCTTCGATAAGTGGAGTGATTCCTACTCCATGATGGGCTCCGATTTTAGTGAGATATTCTATTATATCGAGTAGAGACATGGGAGCTTGATCGATTGCAGTAGGTATACCGTTTTCAAATTCAATCTCCAAGGTTTGTGCTTTGTCGGGTGCTTTCTCGGGTGTTTGGCAGGTGATTAGACATTTTTCAAAATCAGGAATTTTCCCGATGTCTTCGATTTCTCCTCCTTCTGCACTATCACCCCAGAGATTTTCATCATATGAATATATTTTCTCTCCGGTTTGGTGGATTGGGATGCCATGTTTTTGAGCATAAACTAGCTGTTCATCTCTACCCATAGACCATTCCCTTACTGGTGCTATCACTTTTAATGTAGGGTCTAAGGTTGTCATGTATCCTTCAAATCTGACTTGGTCGTTACCTTTTCCTGTACAGCCGTGGGCGATTACCTTGATTCCTTCTTTTTGCGCGATATCTACGCTTATTTTGCTAATTATTGCACGTCCGAGTGGGCAAAAGAGGTGATAATCTCCTTGGTAGCCTGCATTTGCTTTGATTGCGTCTGAGATGTATTCGTTGGCGAATTCTTCTTTGGCGTCGATCACAAATGCCTTTTTGGCTCCCAGTTTGAGGGCTTTTTCTTTGATTGCTACGAAGTCTTCCTTTTGTCCGATATCGATAGTGAGCGCGTATAAGTCACACTTGTAATGGTCCTGAATCCATTTGAGAAGAATGGATGTATCGAGTCCTCCTGAATAGAGGAGGAGACATTTATCAAATTCTCCTTTTTTTGCCTCGTGTGAGGCGATCTTTTTGTAGGTAGTTTGGTCTTGCATGGTTTTAAAATTAAGAAAATATAAAAAAATCCGGGCCAAATCCCGGAAGTAATAGTGCGTTTAAATTTTTATATAAAGTTAGCGCAGCTTCCGAGATATTTCGGTGCTGCGGCGGCGAAGTTGAGTTGTTGCTTTGTTATTCATATATTTTTAGTTTAGGTTATTTTTTTAAATACGTCAAATTTTAATTGGGGATATTAGTATATTATTTGACAAATGATCGTGTGTCTTTTATCCTACGTTTAGGACATGGATTTGACAAGGAGGACGCACATGAGGCTCGTCGATTTGAGTAATGGGGAACGAGAAAGCCCTGATG
>CAZCLD010000082.1:0-4253 GCA_964499425.1 uncultured Candidatus Peribacteria bacterium
ATATCATTTGTTCAGAGAGATCTACAGTAATTGATTTGTCAGCAGTTAAATCAATGTATCCGACTGAACCACTTCTGTTGGCATATGCCATTTTTTTCCTTAAATCGCTCGCGCTCTCTTCGCTATCTCCAACCATCATCTCAAAAGAAAAGGTTCCGTCGTCTAGCCATTGGATATCCTTTGCCACAGGTGTCCAGTATTCCTTATATACATCTACTTCTTCGCCAGCGTTACCCCAGAAGGTAAAAGAAGCTATTTCACCTGGATCAGTCCTATATTGGTCCATACCTACCCTATTTGCACCTTCCCAACCTTTAAGTCCTTCTTGATAAAAAGTGCTCGCCCTATCTCTTACTTTGTCAGCACCTAGAGATACCTTTGGACCTAGACAGCTACTTTTATTGGAGAACCAAGGCATAGTACCTGTATTTTTGAAGAATACTTTCACTCTGAATTCTTCTCCTGGATCAACTCGCAGCTTTCTCCTGACTGCAACTAGCTGTGATCCATAAATCTTCTCATCAGGAACATTAAAGCCGCAGACGTCCTCTCCAGGGTCAACTTCTTCAACTTGATCAGTTCCTGCTATTTCTCTACTAACCTTCACTTCTGTTTCATCTAAATCCTCAAAGTCCTCAAGGTCAGAATTGGCAAAACTGGTAGCAGCTGTGGTTACAATCAATAATGAAGCAACAAAGCCCACAATAAAACGATTTTTATTCATATTTATTTTTGTTTACTATATTATACAACAAAAACACCCCAAAAGCAAGCGCTTAACAGGTGAAAACCCTCTCAAAAACCTACATCTTCTCGGTATCAACAGCTAGTTTAGCAAGTTCCTTCTTAAAGCTGTATTTGTCCTTTAATTGTCTTTATAAAGAGTCGAACCTGATATACGCGACATCATCTAAATGCATCAGGGCCTCCATAATACCCTCTCCGATAGCTTTGCTGGGGACCTCTTTTCCTATAGCAGCCCAGTTTTCCTCGAGTTTATTAATTACATCGTTGATCTGTTCTTGAGTAACTTTCCTCTTTTGACAGGCCTTCCACATACCTTTTTCTACCTTATCTCTATCATAATTTTCCCTGGTACCGTCCTTTTTAACCACAATAAAATTGCTGGTCTCAATACGCTCAAAAGTCGTAAACCGCTGTTCACATCCGTCGCATTGCCTACGTCGGCGCACAGCCTTATGGCCATCAGTTTCACGTGAATCGAGTACTCTAGTATTATTATGCTGACATTTTGGACAAATCATACTTTTATATTATATCTTATTATGCTCTTTAATCAAAAAATTATCTGTCATTCCAGCGATATAGTCCTTTATTGATTCCGGACTTTTATCCTTTCTAGGGAATTTATCGGGATTTTCATTATAATACTTGAAAAGTTGCTTTATCATCAACTCTCCCTTTTTTGTGAACTGCTCTATTTTTGGATTTAAGTAAAAATTATCATGAAGAAATTTTCGCAGCCCCTTAATAAGTTGCTTTAAATTTGGACTAAATTCTGCCAAAACCCCATTGTATTTCTGCACATCCCCAGGGGTCTTAATATGATTTCCGGTCAAATTATTTAAAGTTTGTTTACATAAATCCTCAACCATTATTGAAATTATTGCACTGATTACCCGAGATATATAAACCTCCATATCCGAAATTTCACCATATTTTTCTACCACATCCTCTTCCCCCTTCATCCAAATCTCATATTTTTTAAGATCATCTAATTTAATCAGTCCAGATCTAAGACCATCATCCATATCGTGATTTGTATAGGCAATTTCGTCAGCAATATTCACAACCTGTGCCTCCAAATGAGCCGATACTGCAAATTCTTTGCCAGCTTGGTCAAATGATGTTTGATGCTTAATTAAACCATCTAGAACCTCAAAAGTGAGATTTAAGCCCTCGAAACTGGGATAAGCCTTTTCAAGAGTTTCAACCACCCTTCTACTTTGTTCGTTGTGCTCGAACTGCATACCAAATTCCCTCACTGCCTCATTTAGGGCATTTTCACCTGCGTGACCAAAAGGTGGATGGCCAAGGTCATGAGCCAAAGCAATGGCCTCACACAAATCCTCGTTCAGACAGAGTTTACGCGCAATGTCTCGACTAATTTGGGCAACTTCCAGAGTATGGGTTAGTCGAGTACGATAATGGTCACCAGTCCCTGCCATAAATACCTGGGTTTTTTCATCCAATCGCCGAAAAGATTTACAATGGATGATTCGATCCTTATCCCTTTGAAATGCCAAACGACCATCGTCAAAGGTTTCGGGGAATTTACGGCCAGCACTGTCGCTACTTTTGAAGGCATAACTCGCAAGAACCAGGTCCTCTTTCTTCTGCAGTAAATTGCTCATAGATCCTTGATATAAAGGGACTAACATGATATACTAATACAATTAATAAAACAAAAATATGGACTCACCGGAAACATCAGATAAGAGTAATTTATCTCCAACTGCGAGCTTCGTCGCTGGTAAGTTAGGAATCATAACACGCTTCCTAACACCAGAACTTATGGACAGAGACCTAATTGTCAGGTCAAACGAAATTATTAGAGGAATATTGAAGGGATCTTTGGAAATAGACAGCGCAGAAGTAATAAATCTAGCGTCAGATTTAACCGACCTAAAATCAGATGCGACAATCAAGGTCGAACAAGCAAAGGCACAAGGGGAGCCGATAGAAGATTTGAGTAAAGCGGTAGCAGTAGTAGACAATTACACTCAAAAACTCATTGAAACCATAAGATCCAGTGATAAATACGGCAAACAAACTCCACCAGAATCTGCCATTGGTTAATAATTGTGCAAAGAAATTCATAGTGTTATCCTCAAATACGATGACACTTTTTCAACATATTCAAAAATTCCTAGAATACTGTGAAATAGCCCAAAACAAATCTCAAAAGACACTTGAGAATTACAGTCATTACCTCAAGCGTTTTCAGGAATTTATCGGAAAAAATGCCCTACCGAAGGACATTGATCTCGAAAAGGTTCAAGAATATCGAGTTTATCTAAATCGTTTCAAAGACGAGAAGGGAAAGGGACTAAGACAAAAAACTCAAAACTACCACATAATCGCGTTGCGAGCGTTTCTCAAATATCTTACAAAGAATGACATCAAAACGCTTGCTCCTGAAAAAATCGAGCTCTCGAAAATCCCAAAAAGAAGCGTGGAGGTACTTTCCCGAGAAGAATTAGAGCGCATATTTAAAGCGGTGGACAGGCTAGATAAAGCTGGACTGAGAGATATAGCCATTTTAGAAACATTGTACTCTACGGGGCTACGCGTAAGTGAGTTGGCCTCTCTAAATCGCAATCAGGTCGACTTAAAAAGAAGGGAATTTATGGTGCGTGGTAAAGGGGCCAAGCCGAGAATAATTTTCCTCTCAGAAAAAGCAGCACAGGCCATCACAAAATACTTGAAAAGTCGCGAAGATAATTTTGATCCACTTTTCATAAATAATATGAAAGGTGACATCACAGATCACGAAAAAAAACGCCTAAGTACCGTGAGTATTGAGGCTATAGTTCGTAAATATGCTCGAAAAGCGGGTGTTGTAAAGAAAGTTACCCCTCATACGCTGCGGCACAGCTACGCAACAGAGTTGTTAATTAATGGAGCTGACATAAGGTCTGTCCAGGAAATGTTGGGACATAGTTCAATAACTACAACACAAATTTATACGCATGTTACGAACAAGAAGCTGAAAGAGATACATGACAAGTATCACAAGTAGCCAAACAACATTGAAGCAGTTATAATCAAGCCATGATAGTAATAGAAAATGTTACCAAAAAGTATCGTAGTCACAAAGTCTTAGATGACGTTTCTTTTGATGTCGATGGTGGAGAATTCGTTTCAATAATTGGACCGTCGGGCGCAGGCAAATCCACCTTAATGCATGCTTTAATTGGAGCAACAAATGTAGACCAAGGTAAGATTAGCGTTGATCATTATGAAGTGCAGGACCTGAATCCTTCACAAATCCAAGAATACCGAAAACGTATAGGGATTGTTTTTCAGGATTTTAAATTACTTCCAAGAAAGACTGTTTTTGAAAACATTGCTTTTGCGCTAGAAGTCGCTGGATATGGCAGGGGTTTTGTGAGAAAGAGAACAGTAGAAGTGCTAAAACTTACCGGTCTAGAGGATCACAGGAATCATTTCCCACACCAACTTTCTGGAGGCGAAAAGCAACGCACCGCAATAGCCAGAGCCCTTGTTCC
>CAZCLD010000083.1:0-3970 GCA_964499425.1 uncultured Candidatus Peribacteria bacterium
AGAAGTCCAATCAACCTTTAGTCTCAAGTCAGACTCTGACAAAACCGTAAAACCCTTAATTGAAGAACCATCAAATGTCAGATTATCCTCAGAATCAACAATAAACTTCTTATCATAATCCAAGGCATGCAAACGCCCTTCAAGATCGGAGAAACAGACAGTTACAGCCTTAATTCCAGGTTCGTTCCTCAAATACTTAATAAACCTGTCTTTCATCTGATCACTCGTAACACCTTTTACCCTCTCCGCTTTCACCTCTAAATTCTTTTCCTCCAATTCAGAGTAAGAAAGATCAAGAAGATGCGGTTGTTTCCATAAAACTGTTCCACATTCCCTTCGATGACTTGTAATACGATCACGCCCAGTCTTAGAAGCAACTCCTTTTTCAGTCATTATCCCTTCAGCCATAATATTGATTTAAAATGTATGTTTCTTTAATACTCGGTCCAAAAAGAATTTTCAACAAAAAACTTCTGCAAAAAATGAGCTTTCGAGCGAAAATAATCAAAGATTTCCTTATTTTCCGTTCAAAATACTAGAAATTTTTCGAAAAATGATGCAATTCAGAATCTCTTGCCAAAATCCAAGGAATATCCTATGAAGCAGATTGATAAAATAGACATTATAAGCTATAATACAAAGATTAAAAACAAAAATGAAAAAATCACTTCTTACATTTTGTATTCTTAGTCTACTTCTATTTATTGGCTGTGAAATACAATTCCTACCAGATAGCAACAAAAAAAACGAATCAACCAAAACTACTGAAGAATCAATAAAATCGGGGGTCATCAACAAACAACGGAATACTGGCACTGCCCCAGAACAAATCAAGCCAGAACTCGAAAAAACTACAGGCAAAATATACGCACCGGGACCAGAGGGAATTCGACCAGACAATGCTGTTTCAACAAAAAGACCAAGCGAAATCAATCCACAGTCAGTAGGTAAAGCCAATTTCCGAAGCACAAGATCAAATTTACAAACAATCTCTCTCGCAAAACACACATACTGGTACGAATGCGATTATTCAGGTGGATGCTGGGATTTTGAACATTACATCTGGTACGACTGCTACTACGATAATTTCGCATTGGAATGCGAAACAGGCAACTACTGGCTAAGCACAGAGTACACATTAGAATGCGATAGAAACGGAAATTGTAATGATTCTAGCGGCTTTGAGTGGTACAACCCATCAAAGGATACTAATGCTAAGTCCCCAAAAGAAGCTATGTGCTGCGACAGCTGGGGAAACTGCTACACTGAAGATAGTATCTGGATGGACGATCCACTCTATTTAAGCCTCGAATTTTGCGACGAATGTGGGAACTGCTACGACTATTATGGAAACTTCATCGGGTATGACGATAGTGTCTATGATGAAGAAATATGCGCTCAATACTACTATTACGATCTAGTTACGGATTGGGACAGTTGTGGAAATGCCTACAACGTAGATGGAGAATTCCTGTTCTACGACAATTATTACTACGATTACCAGGCATGCAACAAGGATTACACCGCCTGTAAGAGCACATATACGGGAGAAAACAATAATTGTGATACTTTGGGTTCTTGCCGAGACGAAAAGGGGAAAGAATATAAAGATCCACTATTTGGACACACTTCCTTTTGCGATGAATGTGGGAACTGTTACGACTATTATGGCAACGAAACAGAAAGCGATGAGAGCTTTATCGACGACTACTGGTGCAATCAATACTATCAATACGACAAAGTTGAATACTACGATGACTGCGGAAACGCCTACGACAAAAATGACCAATACCTATTCTACGATAACGATCAATACGACTATAAAGGCTGCTACGGAATTACAGAATAAGCAGTGAAAGCCCTCCAACAACAGCTATGGGTATAAATAGCTTAAGGATATTTACACCAAGCTTCTTATTACCGAATAAAAAGAATATCCCAGCCTTGGCTAGTAAATTTGTAATTACAGCAATAGTGATGGCAATTGTAGCAACAACCAAGGAAATATCAGTCTTTGCTAATCTCGCCATCGAAATGGCAATAGAATCCATATCCACCATTCCTCCCGCAAAACTTGCAAGATAAAGTGCACTATCCCCAAACATGTTGACAGCCAGCTTCGTAACAAACAGCACAATGGCAAAAAGAACCGCAAAATGAATAGCTGGTTTCAATTGGAAAGGACTCTCCATTCTAAGAGAACTCTTGTCAAAATTTTGGGTACTCTCTTTATTCTTATAATAGAGATAAAAAGTTAAAGCTACAGCAAGCCCACCCATAATTAGCAAAGGAACAGCAGCTAGTTTTGATAACTCACCATTAACAACAACAATCTCCAGTAACACTCTAAAGAAAAGTGCACTCATAGAAATTGAAATACCTAAAACATATGGAGACATATCACCCTTTGACTTCTTACTCATCGCAGCAAAACTGTAAGCTAATGCTGTGGTAGAAATAAAACCTGACAAGAATCCGGTTAGGATAATCCCTCTCTTCGCTCCAAAAAGTTTCATAGCAATATAACTCACAAATGAAATCCCTGACACAAATACAACCATAAGCCAAACTATATAAGGATTGAAAAATTCATAGGGACCAAATCCTTGATTAGGCAGAATTGGCAAAATAACAAAGGTAATGATTATGAACTGAATAGTAGAAACAAGCTCCTTATGCTTCACATGTGAGGCCCACGTATGAAGAGGATCCTTGAAATGCAGGATCATCAAAATGATCAATGCAACAATGGTAGCCATCAAATATTGTTGCGTCCCACATATAACACCTATCATATACACCAAAATCGCCGCTACCTCAGAAGTCGCACCTCTATCTTTCGAACGATAGGTCGTCATAACATAGGCCGTAACCAACAGGGACACAAACCCAATGCTTATGGCTACAAAAAAAGCAATCGAAACCTCGGACAAAATGTAAGCAATAGCCCCCATTAGGGAGATCAACGCAAAAGTCCTTATTCCTCCAAAAGAACTATAGATGTGCTTCCTAAATCTATGTTCACGCTCCAGGCCAACTAGCGTACCCAAAGCTACCGCAACTCCCAATTGTTGGAAAACAGAAAATTCCATCCCTGAATTATAGCATTTCCAAGAGATTTCTTCAACCTAGCGACCACTCTTATTCATAGTTCGAAGAGTAGAAGTAGCGATTTTCATCTTCTTCATTCTACCTGTTTTTGGATCAATCACCTTTTTAGTGACCAAATTAGGCAAAAACCTACGTTTTCGCGCATTTAGAGCATGACTTCGGGTATTCCCTGAAGCTGGTTTCTTTCCTGTAATTTGACATCTTTTAGCCATAGCAAGGAGCATTCTATCAATTTCCACCTAAAGATCAAGCAAAAGTAGCAAAACCTTACTCTATAAACAGTTTTATTGGTACCGTTGCTATCAACATCTCAACAAAACCATCAACAGTAAGCAAAACAAGCATCCCCTCACTTGTCCGCATTAAAACAATATCTCCCAGAGTAAAAGAGAAAAGTGCAAAAACAGCATACAAAACAAAGAAGAAAATCCCCCTAAACTGGTCTTTTACTCCACCTTTATCATGCTCAATGCTTCTGTAAGCAATCGAAAACAAAATAGTTAAAATGATCCCAACCAAAAAATTCTTCAGAAAAATCACAATATAGAAATCCACATTGGAGAGCTCAATAAAGTCTATCAAGAAGATTAGATCAGGATGGAAACCAAATATCGAAAAAACTACAAAACTATAAACCAAGGACAAAACACCAATGAGCAATCCCGCAAATAAATACCTAGAAACTGACATGTTTTCATTGTAACATTGCGGTAATGAAAAAAAGAACCGAAAAAGACTCGATGGGGACCATACAAGTACCAATGGATGCTTATTATGGATCCTTCACAACTCGCGCTCGCGCAAACTTCCAAATAAGCGGGCTTACCGCACCACCAGCCTTCAAAGAAGCACTAGGGTT
>CAZCLD010000084.1:0-3833 GCA_964499425.1 uncultured Candidatus Peribacteria bacterium
TTTGGGTTTGCACAGGGTTCTTTTACGCGCCGCCCGAGAGGGGGCGGGCGGCGCGCCCGCGAGCTTCCTAGAAAACTCTATCTTTTAACTGTATTTCTCTTTAAAATAAGTCCGAACTTCTTGATAGAAGGACAGCCAATTAGCTCGGCTCTACGTGCTTGCTGTCGCTTTTTCGACTGCATCGCCAGTTTCTGCCGTCTCTTCATTCACTGTTCCTAAATCATTTTCATCATCTACGTCCAATTCTTCTGGCTCGAAATATTGAAGGAAAATGTTTAACCTTGATACTAGCACTGGATCTTCTACGCATGTAAAGAACCAGCCAGCTGTCATCCCCACCACCCTATATGTAATTTCATCACCCGTAACACCTATAACTTCTATGTGGTTTCTCCTATCAATATCTCCAATCCTTCCCCAAGGATCACCTCCAGCATAATTACCCCCAATACTTATCAGATTATGTTTGCCGTCAGCCGAAGGGTCATGGACAGGATAAAGGCCTGTCTTGCTATAGTCATAGAACCTAATATGTCCCCATCCGTCCCTTCTAATTACACACTTCATACCTGGTTCTATTTTTACTTCATTGTCTCGCTTTTTATCGACAGAGGCTTTCATTTTCTACGAATTAAAGGCTCCTTTTTTACACCATTTCTAGGTTTCAGTCAAGTGGGAGGACATTCGAATCCCTCCGCCCCAGCCAATATTTAAGTTTTGCAGCTTGATATCTTCCCGGTACCTCCATCAATTTTGATCTTCTCACCTTTTTTAAGGTCTCTTGCCGAGATGCCCGTGACTACTGGCAATCCCCTTTCTCGTGCAATGATTGATAAGTGTGAAAGGAATCCCCCTTGCTCGGAGACTATGCCCTTGATCTCATCAAAGTACTTTACTAATTCTGGTGATAGGACCCTAGTAAACAGAATTCTGTCTTTATCCTTAAACTTGTCTTCTCTCATTTCGTCTTCTTCAACCAACAATCCTTCGGCTTTTCCGGGTGATACTCCTTGTATTTTTTGTTTTTGCTTAATCAGTTTATTAGTAAGTGTCTTAGGCATATTGAAATCTGTGTATTTGGAATGCCTTTTCTCCCTTTCTTCGCAGATATTCTCGGATATTTCTCCGCCCATTATTTCATCCAATTTTGCAAAGTAGACCTTCCTTTTATCCTTGAAATTGTTTTTTTCGGCTATCTTGAGCAAAATTCCTCGTAATTGACTTATTCTCTTTACTACTAGCCATCTGCTGATCTCTCTAAGTCTGTTATAAATAATGGCCTGCTCTATTTTTTTTCCTAGCATAGTTCTTTTAATCTCAGATAATTTTTTCCACCACTCCTGGATTTCACTATTTTTGCCTCCCTTTGATGTATTTCTAACGAACTCAGTATTGTCAGCAACCTCTATTGTATTGCCTTCTAAATTCTCTAAATCAGCGTCTAATTCAAACTTTTTGTTATCTGGGAATAACTGTTCACCTTGGCTTAATAGCAGCGATAAACTCAGCTCATTCTTTATTAGATTTTCTATTTTCCTTATTGAAACGCCTGCCAAAAGATTTACTTCAAACACAATTTGATAATCTTTTTCAAAGACCTTCATGAACTCCTGTACTGTACCGATTTCTTGTTTGTTTTCGATTGCATTTTTTACCCTAAGGAATATTTCATCATATCCGTCGAGATTTATTCTGTTGAGAGAGAAGAAATTTTTTATTGTTATAAATATTCCTGAGAGTTTGCTTAGTTTTGGACTGAAATCTTTAGACTTTAAGTAGCTATATGATGGAAGTAGTGTTTTCAATTCTTTCTCTCTGTCCACGAAAAGCTCATTCCCAATTACTTTGAGAATGGCTGCAGACGAATATTTAATCTTGAATTTATTGTACACCTGCTGAATTGGTCCATTTTCCTCATACACCTTTGTAAGAATGTCTAATGTTATTTGAGTTGGTCGGGGTGCTATTTCTGAAATCTCGGTTTTCTCGTAGTAAAAGTCACTGCTTGGAAGTGTTTTATCTAAATATAGCGATTGTTCGTATTCGTTTTTGGATATGGTGGTAATCGGTCTTACCTGTAGGAAATACCACTTTCCATCTTTTATGCACCACTCAATGTCCTGTGGGAATTTGTAGAATTTTTCAATTTCTTTAAAATTCTTAATTGCTTCATCTAATTTTGGAAGAATCTTTTTTGGGTAAACACTAGTCCAATATAACTCTAATTTCTCAGGTTTAATATTCCCGCTCACAAGTTCCTCACCCCGGCCTTTGTGGTGTTCAATGATCATCTCTCTTCCTCCCGTAGGATTTCTTGTGAAGGTGACACCTGAAACATCGGCTTCTATGTACTGTTGAACAAGAACCGAAAATTTCTCTATCGATCCTCCAAGAAATTTCCTCGCGTGGGTGGTCACTTCCTCTATTGCCTGTGCCAAATTGGCCTTATCCACATTTATCTTTGTCTTGAATTGACCCGCAAAAGACTCCTTTTGGTTGTCCTCTATTAGTGCGCTTGATCTTACTGCGTATTTTTCGCATTTAAGTTCTTCGCATAGTTTTTTTGCGATTGGCCCGAAGTCTTTTGTGTTTTTTTGAAGTTCATGTGAATCAATAGCCTTGAATTTTGGCACATTTAAACCTAGAGATGTCAGATCTGACAGCTTCAGTGTTTTTGCTCCAATTACCAAACTATGACTCATATTCCCATGGTTTGTTATACCTGCCTAAGAATTCATGTCCCCTATCTTCTAATTCAACTGCCGTGATTTTTGCGTCAAAACAGTTAACGTAATCATCGCAGACTGTAATAATGCTGCTTCCGCTAGGGACCTGATCAAAAGCATCTTTGAGATCTTTTGTGGGTGTATACATTATTGGGATGCTCACACTTCCCTCAATGTGCCAATTTTCAAATTTCCATGGTTCACGTGTATCTACCAGTATTGTTCCGCTTGAGACTTTTCCTTTGACCTCATTTGTTGTGAATATTTTTTTGTACTTTGCTTCTGAGTATTTTTGAGAGAATTTTATATTTCCAACCCATTTTCCGCCCCATTGCACCCATCCGTTTGCTCCACCCTCGAGATATGAAGCCACGACATTTTTTGTTCTCAAAAATTCAGCTACTTCCTTTCCTCTAATTCCTGACCAGCATAGTACGTACACATATTTGTCCTCAGGTATTTCTATCCATTTTCCGGCTTGTAAATCTGCGAATCTAATGTGTGTGCTGCCATCTAAATATCCATTCTCATACTCCAAATCCTCGCGAGCATCCAAAACTATGTAATCGCTTCTATTACTATTGAGAAGATTGTTGAATTCTGCGTTATTTATGCTTAGGTCGCTGTCCTTGTTTTCGGTGTAGAAATCCATAGGCTGATCTCCCTTCTCGGCGATAATTTCCTCTCCCTTCTCAACCAATTTCCCTGTGCTTAGGGTTCTAACAGATGAGCTAGCTATTTGTACGGGGCCACCATCTTGAGTTTTCAGCGTCATTAGCACTCCATAGCGGGTATATTGATCTCCCTCATAGAGAGTCAACTCTAGCGATGAAGTTGGATCATCGATCCTCACTAAATTATCCAAAGTTATTCTTGTAGTATTCACATACCAACTTTTGAATGTTCCGAGGCTAGCGGATTTTTTGGACATTTCGTATGCCTCATCCAGATCCTGACTTGCGATGGCTCTGTAATAATCCTCAATAAATTCTATACTTGCATCATCGTTTGGATTCTCAATATTTGAAACAAATTCCAAGTCCTTGTCTGGAGCCTCTCTTAGTAGTTTTGGGGCGGCACCAATCTTTAGTTTATCTATGTCTATTT
>CAZCLD010000085.1:0-3794 GCA_964499425.1 uncultured Candidatus Peribacteria bacterium
CGGGAGGAGGCACCCCACCACCTCCACCAGGAGGAGGCACACCGCCACCGCCACCAGGAGGAGGCACTCCACCCCCTCCGCCAGGAGGAGGTACCCCACCACCTCCACCAGGAGGATATCCACCACCACAAGGAGGATATTATCCACCAGCAGGAGGATATCCACCACCGCAAGGAGGGTATTATCCGCCAGCTGGAGGCGCACCACCACCTCCACCGGGAGGCTATGCCCCACCAGGAGGCTACGCTCCGCCAGCAGGAGGTTATGCGCCACCGGGAGGAGGTATGCCACCAGGCACACCAGAAGACACAACACCTGCCAACTTTCAGCTTGCTACAAAGTTGCCCCCGAAATTAAAGATTAAGGTTCCGGAAAATAAGCTCAAGTTTGATGAGGAATACTTTATTCGTCTACTAGCCGGATCAATTTCTCTTTCAAAAGACGAGAAAAAGAAAATCGTTGATTCCATTCCCAAACTGAAACAAGCTCAAATAGATGAATTAATCCGCATCTTCGAGGAAGAAAAGCAGAAATTCGCAGCACTTAGTAAGAAACATGTCCCACAACTTGAGAAACTTGCAGAGCAACATTATCAGGAATGGATGGATCTTGAGAGAGAATCTGAACAAAGCAGCAAGAAGGAAGAAGACCAAGGCAAGGCAGACGAGATCCGCAAGAATCTGGGAATCTAAAATGGCTTAGATAAGGAGAGAAAAGGGGTGACTTTCGACGTCGAAGAGGTATGAAAGGATTCGCTGTATGTCAAGACCATGTCTAAACAATATAAGTAACCTATCAAACTGCTTACGGCTTTTTCGATAACTCTGCCTCAACAATTCCAGAATCCAAAGACTTCAAAAGTTTCACATCTCTCACCTCATTAACCAAATCCCCATCTCCAGCACACAAAAATTGAATAGGAATATAATTTGAAGTGTACCCCCTGCATAATCCATCTCTATTTTCCTCGATCAAAACTTCATATTCCCGCCCCAATAAAGACTTCTTAAACTCTCTGCTATTGTCCTCGGCCAATCTCCGCAACTTAGCAGCTCGCCCTCTTTTTACCGCATCCGGAACCTGATCTTTCATATAAGCGGCCACAGTTTTCTCACGCTTTGAATAGGGGAATACATGAACTTTCAAAAACCCAATCTTC
Source organism: uncultured Candidatus Peribacteria bacterium (assembly GCA_964499425.1). Lineage (GTDB taxonomy): Bacteria > Patescibacteriota > Gracilibacteria > UBA1369 > LOWO2-01-FULL-3 > JAQBYK01. The sequence continues at coordinate 1,160 of CAZCLD010000085.1, forward strand.
TCAACAAGATCACACGTCTCCCTGAATTCTTCATCAGTCTCGCCCGGAAAACCAACAATAACATCAGTCGTTAACCCTATATCTGGCACGGCCCTACGCAATCTCTCACAAGAGCGCAAAAACAGATCAGTATCATAATACCTCCTCATTCTCTTGAGAACGCAGTCACTCCCGGACTGTAGAGACATATGCATATGTGGACAAAACCGCTTATCCCGAAACAATCCTAAGAACTTAACAGAAAAATCACTCGGTTCAATCGAGCTCAGACGAAATCGGACCTTCTTAGTGCCATCGATCAACATCGTCAAGAGATCCGCTAAATCCATGCCATCTTCCTTCCATTCGCTAATGATAATGCCTGTAAGCACAATCTCCTTAAACCCTGCCCTCTCCCTCTTCTGCACTTCCTTCAAAATCACCTTGCTGGAAAAACTAACCTCAGGACCTCTCGCCATGGGGATAATACAATATGAACAATATCGATTACACCCATCCTGAATCTTAACAACAGCTCTTGTCCGCATACCATGAGCAAAGGGATCACCACCATACTCACACTTCTCAAAATTTTCCCCAGCAAGTTCTTTTGCAAACTCAAGCACCTGATCGGCATTCTTAGCTGACAAATCCACCTCTGTAATCCTTTTATAAGCATCTGGAGAAACATTCACACCACACCCAAAAGCAATTACTTTGCACCCCGGATTAACTCGCTTAAAACTCCGAATAGCCTGGCGCGACTTACGATCTGCCACATGCGTCACTGTGCAAGTATTCACGATCAAAAGATCCGCCTCCTCACCACCACGATCACGAAAAGTCGATATACCTTCATTCAACTCAAATACCTCATGACTCTTGCGCAACTCATCAAAAACCTTATCAGATTCATATCTGTTCGACTTGCATCCCAAAGTTTTAATGGCGATTTTCATCGGGGTCTCTAAGGAAACGCCAAGAATTAAATCACACAAGAATGATTATTGCAAAAATGAGAACAAATTATCCCCGTAATGAAACTAAATATTAGCCGTTAGGATCCCAGCAAGTAAATCCAATCTCAACCTTGTGGTCTTTGACTCCAAAACCACTATTATTTAGTCTATTGTAAATATCACTCAAAACATTCCAATAGCTTTGATCGGGAGTGAATATGCATTGAATCATAGTGGAATTGTATTCAACTTTCCCTGGGGGAAATGAATTGAACCTACAATTCATTATTACCTCGGATTTATCACACACTCTATATATTTCCCTAGGGTTAAGTGGGTCTTGAGTCTCAGAGTCTAAATTGTCTTTAAAAGTCCCGCGACCACCACCTAGATTAGCCAAGCCATCCCAAATGAGCTCTCCCGTAACCGTCAAATCTTTAGGGACATTCTCCGTTCCAACCGTAACGTTCCCATCAAATTGAGCAGGGCCAGTAACCTGGATGTCATCATTTAATTTCAAAGTTGTCAGACCATTTCTTATTGCCCCATTTACATTTACATCTTGGTCTACATGGACTGATCCACGAGTTCGAATACTTCCGTAAACATAAGCCTTGATTCTGTCTAGAATAGCCTGATGACCTGCAGAAAGTGGGGGGCCATTCAAAGATGGCTCTGGCACATTTATTGAGGCACCCAAATAAAGGAGCTTATCTGAAGCGGGAGCAATCATTAGATGATCACTCAATGTGTAAATAGAGGCAATACTGCCTGAATCCCCTCCTCTAATTTGCAATGAATCAAAGGTGTTAAGTGCTCCACCGATTGCAGCTTCCCCGGTAGCAACTAAATCATTTAATTGAAGTGCGCCAGTTACTTCGAGATCATCAAGAATTTTTAAAGGGTTTTCGCCTGGAGTGAACAGCACACCTTTTAATGTCAGCCAAGTCGCAATATTTACTGGTCCGGCCGATTTTTTGGTTCCACCAAAGACATCACCATTTATATATAAATCCTTATCTACTAGCAATTCATCGAGTTTTGTGGTTAGTTTGGCGGTTAAGCCACCATCAAGAACAGTGGCTCCATTAACAAACAAACTATCATTGACATAAACTCTCCCATTATTGGCATTGGCTGTATTTTTTATCTCCCCAGTAACGTTTAGCGCGCCATCTACAGTCATATTATCATCCACATAAAAGTCACCATCTTCATTGCCTACCACTCCACGAAAATTCCCGCCGTTAGTTTCAAATTCACCACTCATAACCACATCACTCTCAAATGTTGTAGTTGTATCGGGAGCGACAAATATATCTCCACGTAACCATGTCTCACCAGCTACACCTAATCTGTTGCCAATCCCCACATCATCGTCAAATACTACAGCACCTTCCATGTCGAGAGAGTCAGTATTTGAAGAATTAGAAATATCTCCAGTAACTGTCAGCCCAGTAAAAGTCGGACTAACACCCGTTCCGGGTGGATCATAGTCAGGATCAGCTCCAATGGCAGCATTTACGCCTAGAAGCAAAACCCCTGTAAAAACAGCCACCACTGCAGAAATTAAAACATTTTTTTTATCGGCAATAAAAGCTTTTCTAATTTCTTTTCCTTCCTCAGATTTAATTGGAATATTTTGTAAATTTGGATCGCTGGAAGCTAATCTACCAGTATTTGTAGCTGCTAATAAG
>CAZCLD010000086.1:0-3680 GCA_964499425.1 uncultured Candidatus Peribacteria bacterium
TAACCATCCTCACCGTTCGCTTTGCCTCATCTAAATGAGCAAAAATCATCGTATCTACAAGATTGCCATGTTTGCCTGCAATCAAAATATTAAAAGTACCCTCTTTGCTACTTAGCTCATCTCCATATTCTGGAATATTGTCAGGAATCTCTAAAGTTTTTTTTTTGAAGTCTGGGTCAAAAAAAAGGAGATTTTCAGAATTTGCCCCATCCGGCTGCACGATATTGATGACTCCAGTCATCTTTTCAATAACTATCGAGCTAATCTGAACTTCATTCATGTCAAAAATATCATAATAGACGCGGTCCCCATCCTCTCTAACTTCCTCAGAAATTGTCAGACCATTTTCAGAGAGCAAAAGCTTAAATCCGTCATCTTCCAAGGTATCTTTAAGGCTATTCATCGCTTCGTCCGCTTTCTTCTCAATAAACGTCTTTGTATCTAGCTTTTCAAGGAATGGCACAAGACCAGTAGAAATGTCAGTAACCTCCAGTGAAAGAGAGTCGTCATTCAGGTCAACTAAGGAAATTTTGGATGTTTTGGAGTCAAGAACAATCTCTCCAACCAGGTCTGAGGCTTTATTGAAAACCGAATACGTGATCTTTAGATCACGATCAATATAATCTGTAGGTAAATCAATCTCTAATTCTTCCAAAACCTCAACTGTCTCGGCGGACGTTATAGCATCATAAATCGTTTGCTGTGTATCAGCGAGAGTTTTAGTCGCCTTAATGAAATCAGCTTTCTTTTCGGTTAAAAGCTCAGTCAGAGCTTTTTCAAATTCTTCCAAATTCTCATGATTAATCTCGCTCTTGGATTCAACGGTCTTTTGCAAAAGCTTGCCATCGTCTTTACCAAGGTAAAATAACACCAGATTCCAGCCGTCCTTGCTATCCAGTCTAAGAGAAAAAGCATTATCGTCCTCAAGGAGCTTTGAAAGGCTCAATTCCTGTTCATTCAAAAATTCAGAAAAAGTATCAGAGTCGGTAAGATCGCTCAAAAGCGCTTGATTTCCTTCGAGCGTTTCTTCCAAGCTCTTGCTTACAGCGAGATAGTCAACATACTTGAAAAGCGCTAACTGAACGCTGTCAGTGTTTTTATCAGAATTGCCACTTTCTTCAATATCGCTAAAGCCGGCATAGTTCGATGTTGGCATTCTCAGAAAATCCCTGACCTCGTTTATGTCAGAGCCAAGTTTCAGGTATGAATCTTTGATCTGGCCGATTTCAGAAATTAGAGAGCTGTCGCGGCCTTGTAGAAAAGAGAAGGTGCCAAATATACTTTGAATCTGAAGATACATCACAATAAAGAGCAAAGCGATAACGCCTACCAATATATTCTTGCCTTTAAAGATTTTTCTCTTCTTCGTCATAGAAAATTTAGGGTGACTTTGAGAATTCTATTGAAAAAGCACTAACAAGGCAAATGGAAATATGACGCTTGACAGTAGCAGGAAAACAGGTATAGTACTATCTAATCAAAATTATGCTTGATAAATTCACAGGTTCGATAATGCCTCAGATGCAGCTGATACCGCAGAAAGTATGGGGGAGATGCATGTAGACAGAAGAGGAGCTCTGAAAATGGGTGGATTATTTGCTGCATTAATTCTCCAGGCCTGTAAGGGAAAGGGGAAACCGGCGAAGCCTAAATCTCCAAGACAACCTGGGGTGCCAACGCAGCCAGCACAACCCGCCCAACCAATCTTACCAGGGAACATTCGTCCTGAAATACCATACGACAAGGACATAAAAATCCCTAAATTTGAGATCATTGACGAACCACCAAAATTCGAAAAACCTGAAAACATTGGGCTTTCAGATGAACAATTCGTTTCCCTGTGCCAGTACGTAAGTGGAACATTAGTGCAGGGAGTTGAGGGTTTTCTTATCCCTGAAATAAGAAGGGATCCGCGGAATGCGCATTTAATCATGCAGCAATTCCTCTCCCAAACAGCTGGAATGATAGAAAGCACAAGTGCAGAGGGAAAAAGGGCAATGCAGGTTTTCCATACGAAGTGGAATAAAAAACCGGAAGTACTTGTAGCGGAAATCAACAAATATCTTATCCCTGCCGGATTATTTATGTACTTAGGTATAAATCCTGGTGGAAGAGTTGAGATTGATGTTCACAAAATAGAAAAATCCAATCAGGCTAAGGTATCAGATGGAAAGAGCGAAAGAACGGTCCCTTGCTATTATCTCAAAGAGGGAATGCTGGGAATGGGTGCTAAAAAATCCCATGGACAACTGGGAGCCATGACTAGCGATTTCTCAACATTCTTCCTTTACAACGACAGAATAGAACCAACCACGAAAGAGATGGAGACCTTCCTACCCACTACGGGTAATTTTGCCAACAAGCCTTTTGCTAAAGGAAACTGGACGACAGATATCCGTAGGCATGAAACAGCTCACGCTTTTGTGGCTCAACAATTTCCAGCTGCTGCTACCACTAAGGAAATGGACCAAGTCTTTGAGACCCCATTGGAAATCACCTTTGCAGGAGCTAGCGAAACAAGAATCGGCATGTCAGGTGATTATCCACCAGCAATGTTCCAGGAGTTGTGCGGAGTGGGAATCCAGATTGCCAGTTCTCATAACAATGCCTTACATCACTTATACGTATATCTAACTGATGACACTTCTCATACGTATTTTCTAGTTCGCCAGATAATTCCACTCGCCCTCCTACAGGTAGCGCCCAATTCTCCTGCGAGACAAGTCCTAGCGGATAGACTTTTGCAGGGTGGAGCTTTAGAATTTGAAGATCTAAGGAGATTTATAACTAATGGGAGTTTCACCAATGAAAATGCCAAAGAAGTAGGAGAAATTCTGTATAGAGTTGGTTACACACTTCTAAGAAAGGCAGAAAGGGGGGCGCTCAAGCGTAAAACTCTCTAAACAAAAGCTCTCTTCTTGCAATTTCATCTCAGCTCAGATAAATTTGTTCAAGCACAAAGCCTTTATTTTGCGCGGGTGTCGTATAATGGCTATTACCACGGCCTTCCAAGCCGTTGATACGGGTTCGATCCCCGTCACCCGCTCCAAGGCCCCATTTTTGGCTTGCACGGGCCATTTCTAGCGCCTCGACCTGTGAATAATAGTGGCAGCCTCCGCCCTAATAACAAAATCATCAGGCCTTAGTTTCTTGTCTGAACTATCTTTAAATATCCCATTATGATATGCCCAAGCAATCGCTTCATAATGCTTATGAGTCTTTGGTACATCTATAAATGGCAACTCACTTGAGGTATATCCGCTGTCTTCTCCTTTGTTGTATAGATACAGTATGTATGCTAAACCACTTCGTTTTTGAGGCGTTCCAGGTGCAATTAGTTCAATGTCTGGCTCAACTCTTTGTTTGAACAACGAATATGCTTTGTAATACCACTTCGAATCATCAATATTTTCGAAAATAGTGATCTTCGAAGTGACATCATCTTCATCACAACTTGTTGTTGTGAGCATCTTTACAAACTCTGCCTGAAGGACTTTGTTTTCAGGTTTGAATGTGCCATCTGCATGACCTGAAATTGTACAGTCATCGATTAGCTCGTTGACGGCATCGTAGTACCAGCTGCCTTTTTCGATGTCTTTGAGTTTTTCTGGGCCTCCGAAGCCTTCAACTAGAGTCGAAACCGATTCAATATCAATATTTGGGTTTATATCCTTCAAAAT
>CAZCLD010000087.1:0-1628 GCA_964499425.1 uncultured Candidatus Peribacteria bacterium
GTTATCGGATTTTTACATAAGGACGCATAATCATATAGGGAATTTTATAAATATAGGCTGTTTGTGGTCGGAACATATAAAGGGCATTTCTGAAACAAGCGACTATACTGGCGTAATGAGCGAGATATATAAAAAATATAGACAGAATGGGAAAACAGCCAATAAGATCATAGGGGTTTTTGATACATCTTTTGGTGGGAGTGAATGCCCCTTGACTTTTTATGATATGAGGTGTTTTTTAGAAGGCATTTTAAAGTTACATGAAGAAAAAAAGGATTTTGTGTTTATAGTAAAGCTTAAAAATTTCTTAAAGCATGTCAAAGAGCAAGAGCCTGACATTGCCGCCTATTATAGAAAAATGCAAGCCATGGATAGATTTTATCTGTTAGGGGATGTACATGATCCTGCCCTGGTCAATGCCATAAGCGATCTGGCGATATCCGCCTGTTTTACATCCACTACCAATGAAATGATAGGCGTTGGGAAAAAGGCGATATATTTTGATGGGGCGGATCGTTTGAGAGGGTATTATTATGATCGTTTTCCGAATCTTGTTGCTCATGGATATGATGAATTAGCTAAACTCGTGGATCATTGGATTTACGAATTAAAGGACGAAGAATTTCATAAATACAATGAAACTTATATAAAAGATGAGATAGACCCGTATGTAGACGGGCGTGCTATAACGCGGTTCAGGGAATTATTAAAATGAATATACTGGTTTTAACAGAAGGAGGGCGTAAGACTGGTTTCGGGCACATTTCGAGATGTTTTGCCCTGACTCAGGTGATATCGAGTTTTAATAAGGTAAGGGCCAGGTTTGTGGTCAACGGGGACAAGAGTGCCGGGGATTTTTTAAAACAACAGAATGTAAAATCCATAATTATGCTGGATTGGATAAAGAAGAAGAATAGAATAAAAGATCTTATAAAGTGTTCGGATATGGTAATTATAGATTCTTACCTTGCCCCCAAAACCCTGTATGATTTTATATACAGCTTGACCGATTCCTCAAGGACTCATTTATTATGTATAGATGATTATAATCGCATAGACTATCCGTCGGCTAAAATCTTAAACCCATCTATCTATGGACATCTGCTAAAACGCAATAACAATACTTACCTGACTGGCAGAGATTATGTAATACTTCGCAAGGAATTTTGGAATATACCAAAGAAGAAGATAAGAAAAGAAGCAAAGGATATTCTTATTGTCTTTGGCGGCATCACGCGTGGTGATTTTATGAAACGCCTTATTGGGTTTATATCAAAGAAATATCCAGAGTTTAACTATCATCTGGTTTCACCTGATTCTAATCTTCCTACGAGAGATATAGTCAATCTTATGCTTAAGTGCGACATTTGCATTTCAGCAGGCGGCCAAACCCTTTATGAATTAGCGCGTACAGGACTACCTACGATAGGTATATGCTTTGCCGAAAACCAGAAGCTGAACCTGGAGGCGTGGAGAGATAAAGGGTTTATAGAGTATATTGGCCGGCATAGAGATAAAGGCATGTTTAACAGGCTTGAGCGCGCAGTTAAAAAATTGCTGCCTTACAAGGAAAGGGTAAAGCGCTGCAGGATAGGAAGGAACGTCATTCCCGGGATATCGAAAAGAAA
>CAZCLD010000087.1:1648-3619 GCA_964499425.1 uncultured Candidatus Peribacteria bacterium
TATATAATACCTTGGCAAAAAAAGATAAAAAGAACAATAGATATATTATCGCTACCATAAAATCATGGAATATAAAAGCGGCGCGTAAGTTTATCGCTGAAAACCCGGGTATGGATATCAAGCTTATTACTGAAAAACACAAATTCACCTATGAAAATATAAAAAAGTTTGATCCGAGATATATTTTTATTCCTCATTGGTCATGGATGATATCCGAAGATATATATAAAAATTTTGAATGCGTAGTGTTCCATATGACTGACCTGCCTTTTGGCAGGGGCGGCAGTCCATTGCAGAATTTGATTGAGAGGGGAATGAACAGGACAAAGATTACGGCTATAAAGGTTGATAAGGGCTTGGACGCGGGACATATTTACCTAAAACGTGATTTAGGCTTAAGTGGCACTGCCGCAGATATACATAAAAGAGGCTCCAAGGATATCTTTGGAGCCATGGTCCCTTATATTATAAAAGAAAAACCATGTCCTGTGCCTCAAAAGGGAAAGGTAATAAAGTTTAAGAGGCGCACTACCGGACAGAGCGATATTTCAGGATTAAAAAATAAAAAGAAGATATATGACTACATAAGGATGCTTGACGCAGAAGGCTATCCATTGGCATTTTTGGAAAATGCAGGATTTAAAGTAGAGTTTTCTAACGCAAAGATAAAAAAAGACCATGTTTTAGCAAACGCGCGGATAAGGGTGAAATAGGGGATTAGCGCAATGAATACTAAAAGCAATAAGGCCACGGGTTTTAAAATAGGAAATAGATCGATTGGCGGTGATCACCCGGTTTTTATAGTGGCTGAACTTTCCGGGAACCACCGTCAGGATTTTGATATTGCCGTGAAAAGCATAGAATCTATAAAAGAATGCGGGTTAGATGCGGTGAAATTACAGACCTATACTCCGGATACAATGACAATAGATTCTGATAGCGATCCTTTCCAGATAAGGCAGGGGACTATATGGGACGGAAGGTCGCTATATGATCTTTATAAGGAAGCACATACGCCATGGGAATGGCAACCAAAACTTAAAAAGATAGCAGAGGATTTAGGACTTGTATGTTTTTCTACGCCCTTTGACAAAACTTCTGTTGATTTCTTGGAAAGGATAGGCATGGAAGCTTACAAGGTGGCTTCTTTTGAGATAACGGATATCCCTCTTATTGAATATATAGCCTCAAAGGGTAAACCTGTGATTATGTCGACAGGTATAGCGACGCATTCTGACATAAAAGAGGCCGTGAATGCCTGCAGGAGAATGAAAAACGATCAAATAGCGCTTTTAAAGTGTACATCGTCTTATCCTGCTTCTCCGGAAGAGATGAATTTAAAGACGATACCAGACATGGCCGTGGAATTTAACGTTATAAGCGGATTATCCGACCATACTTTAAGCATGGCTGTTCCAGTGGCATCTGTCGCTCTGGAGGCAAAGATAATAGAAAAACATTTTATACTGGATAAAAAATTAAGAGGGCCTGATGCTACATTTTCATTATGCCCCGATGAGTTTAAAAAGATGGTGGAGTCTGTAAGGGAAGCAGAGAAGGCATTAGGGAAGAAGGATACATAAATGAAGATTTTATTGATAAATCCACCAATCAGGGAATGGTCAAGGCCTAATGTCTTTCCTCTGGGATTAGGATATATTGCCGCTGTATTACAGCAAGAAAGATATGATGTCGAAGTGATTGATATAAACGCGCATCGTTTTAGTAAGGACGAGGTAGAGAATAAACTTAAGGGCGCGGATTATGATGTAGTTGGTATAGGCGGGATTATTACTACATATAGGTACATAAAATGGCTGACTGAGATTTTGAAAAAATACCACCCTGATAAAAAGATTATTATAGGAGGTAGCGTTGGCTCATCCATACCTGAGATCATGTTAGAGAAGAATCCTGTTGATGTTGTTTGTATTGGAGAAGGGGAAGAAACAGTCAAGGAACTTGTAGAGG
>CAZCLD010000088.1:0-1879 GCA_964499425.1 uncultured Candidatus Peribacteria bacterium
ATAAGGTAATTCCCACAAAAGGGGATGCGTATATTGTAAATGAAAGTCATATTTTATCATTGAAATATAGTTCATCAAGGAGCACAAAGAAAAAACAAATACCAAAAGGGACCGTGCGAGATATTTCTGTATTAGATTATTTAAATTTACCAAAATCGTATCATGGGAAGGGGGGTGTATTGGTTGGGTATCGCGTTCCAATTACATTTCCCCCAAAAAAGGTTGAGTTAGAACCATATGCTCTTGGATATTGGTTGGGCGATGGTAATTCGTCAACTGCACTTATTACAACCGAGGATTCTGAAGTAGTCGAATATTTTAAAACCTATACACAATCTTTAAATTGTAATATGAAGCAAGGCCGTGATTCAGTTACTACTCGACACTCACTTCATTATAATATTTCCGGTAGGTTACAGGACAACGGGAAACAAACACCGAATGTATTCTTAAAAAAACTTCAACATTACAATTTAATTATGAATAAACATATTCCGGATGATTATAAATACAATGATAGGGACACCCAATTAGCCATTCTTGCAGGGATTATTGATTCAGATGGATGTATGTCAAGTAATTCATATGATGTTATACAAAAAAACGAGCGATTATTAGATGATATTATATTTATTGCGCGATCACTTGGTTTTGCCGCGTATAAATCTGTTTGTCAAAAATCATGCATGTATAAAGGCGAAAAGAAAACGGGAACTTATTACAGAACATGTATTCACGGAAAAGGGTTAGAAGAAATACCGGTTAAGTGTCCTAGAAAAAAGGCGAGCCCACGAAAACAAATAAAGGACGCATTAAATACCCGCATTCGGTTGGAAAAGTTAGATGTGGATGATTATTATGGTTTTGAGATTGATGGAAATCGCCGGTTTGTTTTGGGTGATTTTATTGGCTCCTGTGGATTGGCGTTTGAAAATGTAGGAAGAAACCATGCTGCAATAGTGCCTGCTAGACCTAGTCCAGATTGTTTTAGAAAATCACGTCTTCTTTGTCCAATTGTATGCTCAAGGCTCATTTTTCCTCAGTGTTCTATTCTGCTTTATAGTTTTTATCTCTTAATTGATTCAATTAGGGCATTTTCCAGATTTTTCAATCTTTTCTCGACGTCGTTTAGCCTTTGCTGAAACTCCAGTTGGTTCTTTTGAAGATAAATTGTCCACTCATTTGTGCTTTGTCTAAGACTAGAAATATCTTGTTTTGTTCTTTTGAATGCGTTTTTGACTTTTGTGTTGTTTGCAAACATGTTTTCACCTGGTTTAGTTGATCACATTTATGTTGGCTTTATAAGTGATTCATTAAGTGGTGGTAACTTTGTGGTTTATAAATATTTATGTCTTCCAGTATATCTTTTGTTGCTAGGAACTTTTAGGTTTTGTTTGAAATTAATTGGTGTGGTTGGCTATTATAATTTAGTTCTTTATTGTAATTTATAGTCATAAATGGGGAGGATTATTTAAGTATCGGTTGAATCTTCTAGGTTTAAATCTTGTTTATATTTGTTGGTATAATTACGTCAGCCATTTGGTATGTTGACAAATATATCTCCTTGAATACATTCTGTGAAATCTCTATACATATTTGCTATTGCCTGGAGTGTATTCTAGATTATTTCTTCTCTCGTCGGCGTAATATCTGTTGCTAAGGGGAATTTTTAGGTAGATTTAGCAAAAAGTGAGAGTTAAAGGTATTTGGCGATTTCTTGTCTTGAAATCTCCAAAACAAATTCTTGAAAATAATCTGCACAACCTCTTTTTTTAAAACCTTTAGATTCAATTGCAGCAATCATTGGTCTGTTTTGAACATCTATTTCAACTATATAAACTAGTTTATCTCTTTGGGTTCTCTCAAAAGTTACCCTTAA
>CAZCLD010000088.1:1889-3160 GCA_964499425.1 uncultured Candidatus Peribacteria bacterium
CGAACATTGCACTAAAAACACCTTTTTCTCTATGATCTGGCTCAACACCTACTCCACAAAAGGAAAATATAGGTAGTTTGGCTTTACTCTCATAATGTAGCACTTGGTAGAAATTTAGATAGCCATAACTCCCTGTTTTGTTGTCTAATTCCGCTGATTCAGGTTCAAATTCCCTTAGGTGTGCTGGAATCGGGGTGCCTGCAATTATCCTTTCTAATTTCCGAGTTTTAAGGTAATCTTCTTTGCAATTAACTACGCCTATATTGGATACAGGTATTCCATTATTAGTCATCTTGTATTAGTTTTTAGCTTTTATTTAAAAATTCTATGTTGCCAAAATTATATATATTAGGTGAAATTTAATTTGTCTGTGCCCCTGTAGCATAGTCTGGATTGTGCATAATCTTTGTTTTTGTTATGCACCATGGCAAATAATGCGTGTGGTTGCGGTCCGCAAGAGCCTGAGTTCGAATCTCAGCAGGGGCGTTTTGTTAAATCTGTGTTATTGCCTTAGCGAAATCCTTTAGTTTCTATTACTATTTGGATTTTAAGGCCGTAATTCAGAAATTACATACTCTACTTGCTTTACCATCTCTCTTGCGTGTTGTTCAGGTGGAAAGGCTGTTCTCATCTCTAATGTCCTATTCAGAAAAACATATATATGCTAATAGATTAGGACTATTGTGCCTCAACAAAAGCAATTAAGCAAAAAAGAGATAAGAGAACTTTCAGCTGAGACAGAAAGGTTCGGAGTTAGCTTATCAAAGAAAGATAATGTTGTTATAAGAAGGTCTGCTGGTCTAGGGAGTTTTGTTTTTGTCAATAATGTTGTTTGTTTCTTTTATCATGAAGATAAACTTTTGCCTACATTAAGAACACCTCATATCGAGATGAAAGAGGTTACAGTAGATCAAGGTGCAATTAAGTTTGTTGTAAATGGTGCTGATATAATGAGGCCAGGCATTACTAAGATTGATGAAGGAATCAACAAAGGAGATTTTGTTCTAGTAAAGGAAGAAGTGCATGTAAAAGCTATTGCAATTGGCATTAGCTTGTATAGTTATGGTGAAATGTTACCTCTAAAGCAGGGTATATGTGTAGAAAATATACACTATGTTGGTGACAAAATTTGGGTAAATTATAAAAATAGTGCTTGATTTCTATATATTATTGTTAAATGAGGTGATAATTAGCAATTTTAAGCTAAGATTTTAAAGAATATACTGAGTATTATTGTCTAAATGGCGCTTGAAGAAGAAGTTAAGAATTAT
>CAZCLD010000089.1:0-2821 GCA_964499425.1 uncultured Candidatus Peribacteria bacterium
CTCCAAATTTCCAGTTCGACACATCGACCTCCTTATTCATTATAAGGATCTCTTCTTGACCTTTTTCTTTGCCTTCTTGCCAAACACATCTTCAAAGCTATAGGATTTGCCCTCTCTGAGCTCTTTTTCTGCCCGTCTTATATCTTTCATGGCTTTCTTATCGCTCATTATCTCTAGGGTCTCCAGCCAGCCTTCATAGTCTTTTTTGCTTAATAAATCAGCTACGGGAATGCCTATAGCGCCAGATATCCTTTCTAATGTCTCTAAGGATGGGTTATGCTTGCCGCTTTCAATCCGAGCTATATTAGCCCTTAAAATGCCTGTCTTTTCAGCCAGATAGGCCTGACTGAAGCCTTTTCTATTGCGCAGCGCTTTGACTCTTCTGCCAATTTCTACCGATGAGATGCTTTCAATTTTTCTAGACCTATGAAACTCGTATCTTTCCTCGCATATATGAAGAATAAAATCCCATGGTATTGTATACTCTTTGCCTGACTTAAGCTGAACCGTAAAATAATACGCATCCTTTTCTATTGAATGTTTCTTTATCCTGGAACCATCGTCTTCTGGTGCATCTTTTCGACTTAAGAAATAAGTCCTGCCATTCTTAAATGTGCAGGCAAAAACTCTCTCCTTCTCCAAATAGTCAACTTTTTCCAGCTTCTTATCCATATCTAGGTCCAGAATGTCGTTTAAATCATCTAGAATTTCTTCAGCTTCTTGCATGGTCTCCGGTTCCTTTATCACCGCATATACAGAAAGATTCCGCAAGGCCTCCTTTTCTTTCATCAAAGATGAATCTATATTTATCAAGACAACGGGTAAATCTTTCCTATATTGCTTGACATAAAAGATAAGTCTATCTAGATCCTGCTCTGGAAACGTCAAATCTACGATTAAAACCTCCAAAATTCGCCCTTTCTTCTTAAAAATAGTACCTAATCGAGCTGGTGTATCAATGGCCTCAAATTTAATAGCCCTCGAAGCTGAGATACCCTTAAAGCTATCTTTTAATCTTTTGTTGGTTGTAGCAAGCAATATATTCATGACTTATCCCTTAAATACCATAATTGTTTTAATGCTCTTCTTAGTTTTCCTTTTATCTCTAATTTCTTAGTCATCGATCTTTGATTCTCGGTATCAAACCTCCCTAATTCTTTACCTTTATAATAAATATGTACATGATAAGGCCTATGATCCGCTACAAAGCTGATAAATGTGTATCCCAGGCATTTCTTAATCCCCATCAATGCCTCTCATTTTAAGTGTATCATATTTGATACCTTTGTCAAGTTAATTTTAAACCTTCGCTCCTATATATAAGACACATCAGGAGGGTGTTTTTCTTTCAATTATTTTAGGAAATTTAAAAAATCGAAAGGAATTTTAAATACTAGTAAGGTGTGCCCATAGCGCTAAACTTTACCTTTCAAATAGGCTAATCTTTTTGGCTCTTTTAAGCGTTCGATTGCATATCTGAGCATGGTTCTGGGCATCTTTTTATAATTCGCCTTTAGGAAGCCTTCTAAGGCCTTTAAATCCCGCTTTCCGACCTCCCTAAGCATCCAGCCAACTGCCTTGTGGATCAGGTCATGTTTATCATTTAGAAGCATTTTGGAGATCCTGAGTAGGTCTCCAAAATGTCCATTTCGTATAAACTGAAAAGTTGAAACTACAGCAATCCTGCGTTCCCAAAGATTCTTAGACTTACTTAGATCATAAAGTATTTTTTTAGGTTTATCGCTCAGATATTGGCCTACAATATTTGGGCTGGATAAATCCACCAGATCCCAATTGTTGATGTATTTGGTATTAGCCAAATAAGCCTTAAAAATAGCCTTTTTTTGAACCTCAGCTTGAGCCTTATTAAACTTAGAAACCATAATAAGAAGCGCTAAAAGCCGCTCTTCATGAATTGGTGATTTAAGGAGTTTTTTAGTGTCTCCTAAAGACAAATCCTGGTATTTCTTAGCCACCTTACGGGTATCGGGTACAACTACTCCTATAAACTTATCTCCTTCCCCATACTCCCCCTCCCCTGTCTTAAAGAATCTCTGGAGGATCTTGGCTTTACTCTTAGAGGCGTGTTTTTGGAGATCTTTTTTTGCGTTTAGAAAAGACATGCGTGTATAAGTTTGTTTTTCGCCCCCTAAAATCCTCTGCTATGTCTTACATAAGCACACTGGGTGCGGCCCCACCAGGTCTTGTGGAGCATGTTGCGGATTGGGACGCATAATACTGGTTCGCCTTTTACAGTCTTTTGCAGGCCAAAACGGTTACTATAGGTATCACAGAAATACTTGTCATCTGTGCCCTTTTTTAAATGCTCACAGGGATCACCCTCCAGAACCCCGCAACAAGCCCCGCAGCGCTTGCATAAGGCTTCGTGGTTCAAGTATTTCTGGTCCTGTATTTGATTGTATCGTTTTTCATCCATCATGATCCCAGTAACCGATAATATTCTGCTATGGTTTTCAAAGAATTGATGACCAGAATACCTAAAAAATAAGTTACAATAACGACAATAATAGTTATGACTATTTTTTTATTCTTGCTATAATTAGGAGTAAACCAGACCAGCAGCAAGGCAAGCGGCCCTACAAACACAAAAGCAGCTACTATAGAAGATGTCCTAAGATACCATTTACTCCGTTGTTTTTTACCTGCTCCTGATAATGCCAAACCCGGCACCTTTTCTTCTGCTGATATCCGAGATGTCAAAGGCGTTGTCTTTAAATTTTTCTTCCAGCTCATTCCATAGCCTTTTCATGTCATCACATTGCCTGATATCGTCCAGGATCACATAGTTGGGATTCAGCTT
>CAZCLD010000089.1:2831-3051 GCA_964499425.1 uncultured Candidatus Peribacteria bacterium
ATAAATATCTATATTCTCTTTTGTGTGCTCATACTCATGTAGCGAATCAATATAAAGAAGGTCTATGTCTCTGTCAAAAGACGAAGCGACCTTTTTCACGACTTCTTCATCCAATGAATCACCCTGTATCCTACTTATATGAGGGTATTTTTTAAACCCGTCTTCATTCTTACAGGCAATATCCACTGTTACTAATTGGCTGCGCGCAATACTGTCCTCG
>CAZCLD010000090.1:0-3051 GCA_964499425.1 uncultured Candidatus Peribacteria bacterium
AATTCTTTCCAGTTATCTAGAATTCTCTGGGCTGTACGGTCGTCAATTTTAATCGCCCTTTGCCCAATATCAAACCCGAGCTTGGGGAGTAAGTCCCTAAGTTCTTGGGTGGTAATCTTCAATTTTCTAGCTAATTCTGTTACGTTCATTTTCTTTTATTTAACTGTCTCCCTATCCTACTATATTTTTAAACTATCGTCAAGGTTTGCTATAATTATAACATGTCTAGGGAACCACAACCATCCGGCTTCTTACTAGTTGATAAACCAGCTGGGATCACCTCCCATGATGTTATTGATGAACTCCGAAAAATTACTGGTATTAAAAAAATTGGCCATGCTGGGACTTTGGATCCCCTGGCTACTGGGTTATTATTGGTCGCAGTTGGTAAAGAGTCTACTAAGAAAATTTCGCAGTTTGTGGGGTTGGATAAAGAGTATGAAGCAGTTATTAAGCTGGGGGCGGTGAGTGATACTTATGATGCGGAAGGGAAGATAAACGACATCCGATGTCGGGTACCCGACATCGGATGTCGTTCTGCTGATATCAAAAAAATATTAACCAAGTTCACTGGACCTCAAAAGCAACTCCCTCCTGCCTACTCTGCCAAGAAGGTAAAAGGTAAAAAAATGTATGAATTAGCCAGAAAAGGTATTGAAGTAAAACGAGAGCCGATTGATATTACTATTCATGAACTTGAACTAATTAACTACAACTGGCCAGAACTGGAGATAAAAGTTAAATGCTCCTCTGGTACTTATATTAGAAGTTTGGCACATGACATTGGAGAAGCTCTAGGGTGTGGCGGATATTTATTAAAACTAAAAAGAACCGCCATTGGGCCTTATTTACTATCCCAAAGTAAACCCTTAAATGAGATTAGCCTAGACAACTGGCCAACCCTTGCATTTTTCCCCAAATTATGATAGCATTAGTTTAACCTAATCTCTAATCAACTAATCTCTAATCTCTTCGAAACATGCCCATAAAAAAAGCTGCTTTTAAAGCATTAAAGCAAACCAAAAAAAGAACTGCTTTTAATAACAAAATTAAGGCTAATATTGATTATCTTAAAAGAAAGCTTAGAAAGGCCCTGGAAGGTAAGAATAAACAAACTGCTCAAGAACTTTTTGCTAAAATAAGCAAGGCTCTAGACAAGGCTAGTCAAAAAAACATTATCAAAAAAAATACAGCCAGCCGAACTAAATCCAGACTGGCTAAGAAGGTTAACGCCTTAAAGTAAGTTTTTAGCAAACTTCTGATATAAACAAGTCAAACAAAACCTCAGGTGTCGCTTGACTTGTTTTTATTTTATAATCAATTTCTAAGAGCTTCTTGTAAATCTCTTTTAATTCTTTTAGGGAATATTTCCTGACTTGGGATAAAGATTTTTCAATAACATAAGGATGAAGAGAAAGTCGCGTGGCAATCTGACGGGAAGTCATTTTTCTTTCCAGTAAATCTGCAGTCATAATCAAAATTCTATACTGCCTGGTAATCATTTTTAAAAGATAAAGAGCATTAGCGCCCTGGAATAATTGATCCTTAATTAACTTCAAGGCTAAGCTCTTTTTTTTGTTGGCCAGAGCATCAGTAAAGTGAAAGATGTTATCATCTAACTTCAGCTTGGCTGATTCCTCAAGGTCTTTTTCTTCAATTTTTCTTTTGCCCACAAAAGCAATTAGCTTATCAATTTCTTGGGCTACTGCCCAAAGGTCATGGCCTAAACCTGCAGCCAAAGCCTCCAGGGCTTGTTTTTCGATCTTACCACCCCCTTGGGTAACCTCAGCCGCAATCCATTTATTAAGCTGGGCCCCAGTCAATAGTTTGAACTCTTGGGCATACTTAATATTACGCAGTTTTTGATAAAGCAAATTTTCTCCTAGCTTGCCACGGGGTGGCTTGCTGTCTTCAATAAAAACTACAATAGTATCTTTGGGGAATTCTTTACTGTTTAAGTATTCAATAATTCCCTCGTGCGTTTTTTTAGACTTAGCTTTAAAAACTAAATTTTCTACTACCACCATTCGCTTCTTTGCTAAAAAACTACTAACTGATACGGCCTCTCTAAATTCAGCTGGGGTTAATTTTAAACCATCTAAAATAACCAAGTTTAAGCCCGAAGGGTCAACCTCTTTTAAAAATTTATCTTTAAGCTGTTTCAATTTTTGCCGGCTACGATAGGTATCTTCACCGTGGAGGAAGAATAGCATGGGGTTATTATACCCTCTCCAAAAATTTCACGCAAACAGAAAACGCCCCTGACTGTGCAGGGACGCCTTCCGTTATTTTAATCAGCCAATTAATTCAATAATTTAAGCTCAACTTCATGCCCAAGATCTTCTCCGTCAACTAACACGCTTTCCCTGAAACCACCTGTTTCTAAAATTTCCTCTAGGCTCATTGGGATAGAGTCTTTTACGTCGTCCCCATTAAAAGAGACTATAACATGGGTGTTCTCTAAGTCTTGGGAGCTTCTTACTTTCAAAATCAGGCCATCTTGATGGTTATGAATTTTAGACCATACGCTGATTCTTTGGCCGGTTCTTTGAGCAAAGCTATCTTCTCGCCAGTCAAAGCGATAGGTCCCGGCAATAGTTATTAGGCTGTCAGGGCCAACTATTTCCAAGTCCCCGTCATAACCTACGGTTCGAGGGCTAGTATTTGCCCGGGGTTGACCGCTCAAGTTGCCCCATCTAACTAAAAGTAAAACGGGTTCTGGTTTTTGGGCAGGCTCAACAACAGTTAGTTGGGGTATAGGTTTGACATAAGGCATGGGTTTGACATAAGGCATGGGCTTAACGCTTGGTCGAGAAACAACACTTAATTGAGGCCCAGAGTTAACAACCCTTAATTTAGAGGCTGGCTCAATCCCAAAGCTAACTTCGTCTAAAGCTTTTACCTTTATAGCTTGTTCGTGGTCGCAGCCTGGGGTATCCACAGAAAACTGACGGTGACTAGACATTAAATCTCTCAACTCAACCATAAAGATTCCTCTGGCATCTCCTCCGCCTAAAACGATCTGTAATCTAGCGCCCTTAACGGGGTCGT
>CAZCLD010000091.1:0-2867 GCA_964499425.1 uncultured Candidatus Peribacteria bacterium
GACCTGGCGGAGCTGAAAAATATTGTGCATAAGATTCAGTGGCGTGCATTTGACCAGGTTCGCAGTCAGCTATCTGAGGAGACGGGGTACAATGAGATTGATGTAAAGCTAGTGAATGCAGCAATAGTCGATGTACGAATTGATGGCTACAAAGTCACTAATCCAATTGGTTTCCAAGGAAAAGAAGTTACCTTAAGTATCTTTAATGCTTTTGCCCCATTAGTGCATTATGGAGCATTACAGACTATCGCATCAGAAATTGATAAAGAATTACTGGCTATTACTGCAGAGCCGTATGCTCTTACCCGCTGCCTGAGTCATGAAGATGGTGGCCAATTTGGTGCAATTTTTATTGATATAGGAAGTGGTACAACTGACATAGCAGTGGTGAGAGATGGTACTGTTGAAGGAACTAAGATGTTTACACTCGGAGGACGCACCTTCACAAAGCGATTATCTCAAACATTTAATATCTCATATAAAGAGGCTGAGGAAATAAAGCTCTTATATAGCGAGGATAAGCTTGAGCGTCAATCCCATAAAATAGTCCGTGAAGCCATGAAAAGTGATTGCGATGTATGGCTCTCGGGAGTGGTTCTTACCCTCGAATCCTTCGAAGACATCGATGTACTGCCTTCAAAAATTCTTCTTTCAGGGGGTGCCGCTCATTTGCCTGAAATCAAGGAGACTCTAGAAACTCGGGAATGGGTGAAATCTCTGCCTTTTACAAGAAAACCACAGGTTAGCTTCTTGAATCCAAAGATGATTACAAATGTAATTGATGAAACAAAACTACTAAAAGATCAGCAGGATATTGTCCCAATGGCGCTAGCCAATCTGGCAATCTCCTTTATCGCTGAGGAGCAACTACTTTCCAAAGTTCTCAAAAAAGTGGTCCGTCTAATGCAAATATAATGCCCGCAAAAAAGAAAAAGAAAGCCTCTCCTAAAAAGAAAGATCAAGTCAAGAAGGTTCAGGAGGAAATTAAAAAAGATGCCGGATCTGAGGTTTCGCAAAAAGCAGAGGTGGTTAGTACGAAAAAGGTTGTTTATATCGAGATAGATGATGAGGTAACGGCTGTCTATGATCGAATTAAAGCCTTGAGGGGAAAGCATGTCTACATTGTTGCACCAAAGAGGTCAATTCTCTTTCAAAGTGTTGTGAACTTGAAGATATTGAAGAGGAAAACTGAAGATGATGATAAGAAGATTTATCTGATCACTAATGACAAGAATGGAGTTCATCTGGCTCAGAAAATTGGCATAACTGTCTACAATAAGGCCGACAATGATGGTAAGCCGGGTCTTTTTTCTACTGAGCTGGACGATGATCGTCTAAGGATTACACCTCTGAGGGCAAGTGTTAATGAAATTGAAGAGCAAGCCCCCACTCGAATGACTGAACGCAAGATTTCAATCAGTGAGATATTGCGTAAGCGAAAAGGGAAAAACAGCATTGATGTTTCCAAAATCGGCACCGCTGAAAAGAAGAAAAAGAAGAAACCGAAATCAAAATTTGTAATAGTTGCACCAAACAGACATGCGCTTATTGCACTTGTGACCGTTAGTCTGGTCATCTTACTATTCATTGTCTATATAGCGCTACCTGGCGCCACGATCTATATCACACCGTCTGCAAGTATCCTGGAAAAATCGGTTAATATTACTCTTGCTGATTTTCAAAGGAATAAGGCTGAGTTGGATACTCATCCACCTAAGATGATTGAGAGTTACCCCATAAGCACTACTGTTTCTAGAACTGTCACTCATTTTTCCACTGGCAAAAAATTCTCGGATTATGGTGCCAATGCAGGAGGGTCAATCACCGTTATAAACACTAGTAATAATCTATGGCCTCTTGTAGCTCAGACCAGGTTTCAAACTGACGATGGCATTGTATTTAGGGTTCTTGATGGAGTTACGGTTCCCGCTGCTAGTGGAGGGCAACCAGGTAAATTGGAAATCTTTGTAGTCGCTGATCAACTTGATGCTTATGGCGGGATTGTAGGTGCGAAAGGGAATATCGGGCCGACGCGATTCTTTCTTCCTGGATTGCGGGAGGCTAGTCAGTCCAAGCTTTACGCTGAAAGTTACTCCCAAATGGAAGGTGGAATCACTGATTACATTACTTTTGTTTCCGCTGAGGACTTAGAGGCTGCGAAGGTTAAAATTACTGATAGCCTGAAGGAAGCAGCGCTTGAGGATTTACAGGAAGCGGTACTGGAAAAAGCGACACTAAGTGGCAGTGAAGTTGTTTATTCGCTTTTGTTAGGTGAGAATGCAATACAGGTAGGTGAGCCTACGATTAGCATTGATGAGAACATTGAGGGAAAGCAGCTCACTGAGTTTAATGTAAGTGGCGAGGTTGTTGTAAGTGGCGTTTATTACCATCGGGATGCGATGTTGGAGATTCTTAAGAGCGAGCTTCTTCTGAAAAAAAGTCCTCAAAAAGAATTACTCCGTATCAATGAACAATCTACAACTTACAGAATATTTGAGTGGGACGATGCCTCTGGCAAGATCAAATTAACCGCTAACATCAAGGGCATTGAGCAATTCGAGATTGATGAGAATAAAGAGAATGGTGCTCGGCTTCTAGAGAAAATGAAGGAGCATATTGTAGGCAGCGATATTGAAGAGGCAAAGCTCTATATCCAGAATCTTACCGAGGTAAATAAGGTCGAGATTGATAGTTGGCCAGCCTGGTCCCCTACTATCCCAAATATTCCCGATAATATTGAGTTTGAGATTAGAGATGCGGTGATGGTGGAGTAATTGCGAGATTTCCGGTCCGAGAGCTTGTAGTTAGCGCTTTTTTGTGCTAGAATTTCGGGATAAATAAAAACAAAAATCATGAAAAATAGGAGA
>CAZCLD010000092.1:0-2785 GCA_964499425.1 uncultured Candidatus Peribacteria bacterium
CCATTTTATATAAATGGAGGGTTCCTAGGGGATTTTGGCGATCCAATTGGCCAAACTATTCCTAATAAATTCCTGCTTGTTGAGTATATAAAAAACGGAATACTCCCTTTTTGGAACTCATTGACTTTTCTAGGTTTCCCTTTTATGGCAGACATCCAGGTAGGAACGTTTTATTTGCCAGATATAATTATATTTTCAATCTTTTCCCCCTTGTATGCCCACAATGTTTCTATCCTTATTCATCTAATCTTTGCAGGTATTGGCCTCTATTTGTTTTCAGAAAAAGTATCAAAATCTAAAATGATCTCCTTTTCTCTAAGTGTAATGATGATTTTGACTGGCTCATTTTTGAGTAGAATTGTTTATCTGAATTTTTTGGAAACCATCTCATTTATCCCATGGATATTTTTACTTTTCCAAAACAAAAAAACATCAGTACCAGCATTAGCTATAATAATAGCTCTAATGGTATTTGTAGGCCATCCGGTAGCTTTATTTTATTCATTAATAATCATTTTTGTATTTTTCTTATTCAATCATTTCTCGAAATGGAAAAGCTTTCTATCAGCTACATTTTTAGGACTTTTAATCGCTTCGATTCAGATTGTCCCTTTTATATTTCTAAAAAGTGAATCAGTTAGAAATAAATTAAGCTATTCGCGATTTATTGAAGGTAGCCTAGAATTAAGAGACATGTTCACACTGATAAATCCTTTTGGCTCAAATAAATATTTTCTCTTTGACAATTTTATATATTTTGGCACTTTTGCCTTTTTGCTTAGTTTAGCTGGTATCCTATTTCTTAAAAGATTCGATAAAAAGCTGAGAGCACTTTATCTTACTGGGATTCTCCTATTCGTATGGGGTATTTTGCTCAGTTTAGGCGGCAACTTTCCTATTATTGCGAAAATACTATACGAGATACCCGTTTTTAACATTATCAGAGTACCTGCCCGCTATATTTTGTTGTCTCACTTTGGGGCTTTTATCTCGCTTCTTGCTTTTTTTACGTTTTTGTACAAGCGGCACAAAAAAATATTACTTAGCTTACTGGTTTTGATAGTGATAAATTCTATCCTTACTCCCTCCATTTTGCTTGATAGACATGAGATTTCAAATGCCGAAAAACAATATTTACCCGATATAAAGACTTTGATTGAAGCCAATAGTGACACAACTTTCTCACTTGACTCCACTCCGTCATATTTTTTAAGCAGTAGTTTTTTTATTTTTCCAAACAGACACGTATTAAATTTCATGCCAAATGTTATTGGTTATAATCCGATGATTTTAAGCCGATATTATGATTCCTTTCCCGTTGCACCTGTCGGAGCTTTTGAAAATCCTAATTATTTTATTGATTACTATGACAAACTAAATCTTGTCGGATTAAAATATTACATTTTCCCAACAGTCAATTTTTTGAATAAGCAGGGCTTAGAAAGTAAAAAATATGTAATTGAGTTCTTAGAGAACAAAGAATGGCTAAGCATTGGATCATTAAATGGCGAATTGGAAATATGGCAAAATCACTCCAATAAGCCATTCATTTACTTTTTAGATAGCAAAAATAAAGTTGAGGCGATTGATTTTAAACCTGGATATATTTCCGTAAAAGTTGATGTAACAGAAGATGACAAATTGATTGTAAATCAAACTTTTGCCTCCGGCTGGAAGATGACCTCTGATATAGATAAAGGGTCCAAACCCCCTGACGTTTTTCAAAATATAGTACAGTCATATGATATTGAAAAAGGAGCGAAAGAACTAGTTCTAAAATATAGGCCAAAGGAGATATATTACGGCTTGTTTTTGTCTATATTTGGCCTATTGATTATGGCTATCACTATTTTGAGCAAGAAGAAAACACTGTAGAATGCTTGAAAATATGGTATAATTAAGAGAAAAATAAATAAAAAACACAAAAATGGCTGGCCCCCCAGAAAGACTACCAACAACAAAACGGTTAGAACCCTCCTGCGAAAGGGCCTTAAAGACCGAACCAATTTTAGACAGATACAAAAGAAACCCCCAATTGCACGAATACCTAGCGGCATTCAATAGTGCTGAAGCTTTTCAAGCTCTAGGACACGAATTTATAGATAGAAGAATCACTCCTGAAATTAGAGCTGCAGGAAAAGTTAACATTCTTTATCCTGGAGGGGGACACCACCTAGCCCCATTAGAAACAGCATTTGTAATACTAAATCAGGTAAAGGAAGTACAAGAAGTAGCTCTAACATATACAGAGATTGACTGGAAGAATGCAGAAAAACTTTCCGCTTCACTATTGATCCTTCATGAACTGGGCCTATTTAATTCATTTGATAGAAAAACTCTTCCCAAAAGAAAAAGAGGGCAAAAAGGAAAAGAAGAATTATTCACTTTGGGATTTGTAGATCAATGTGGAACAAAAAAAACTGTTACCATAAGATTCGCATACTGCATGAGCGGCGAAAAGTGGTATAGAGATGACTATTTCAAAGAGTCTGATATTTTTGTTTGCCATGATCCTGGAGAGGGAGATCATGGGGTCGGCAATATGTTCGATAGGTTTATCTACGATGGAGTAAGACACAAAGGTAAAAAGCAAAGAACTCTGTTTACTGAACCCTCAACATTTCTAGATGAAAATACACCGCAATACTGGGGTGGCAAAACTACCACCGTACATTCAGAATATGGATGCAGGAAACACGCTTTAGGCGAAGGGGAAGAAGGAAAAGATCCAGACAGATACAAAGATCATCTAGGAGCACCTCATAACAAGGCAGTTGTCTTTTTT
>CAZCLD010000093.1:0-2771 GCA_964499425.1 uncultured Candidatus Peribacteria bacterium
ACAAATTCACAAAGATGATGGTGCACAAGTTGGCGGTAAAGGCGCTAACCTTGGTGAAATGATTAATTCAGGTTTTCCGGTACCTGCCGGCTTTTGCATCCCTGCCCAAGCTTACTACAAACTTATTGAGCACAATAAACTCCAACCCAAAATCAAACAACTCTTAGGCTCTCTTGATGTTCATGATTCTACTGAACTTCAGCTTGTAGCCAAACAAGTCCAACGCTTAATAGAAAAAGTAGATATACCAGATGATATTAAAAACGATATCATAAAAGCATATCACAAGCTTTCAGGACCTAGAGACTGTCAGGTAGCTATCAGATCCTCTGCCACCGCAGAAGACTTACCTGACGCTTCGTTTGCTGGCCAACAGGCAACCTTTTTAAACATTAAAGGAACGGCTTCAGTTATTGAACATGTTAAAAAAGCCTGGGCATCACTCTTTACTGCCCGTGCCATTTTCTATAGAACCGAAAAGAAATTTGACCACTTTAAAGTTGGCATTGCAGTTCCAATTCAAAAAATGGTCCAATCAGAAGTTTCAGGAGTCATGTTTACCTTAGACCCTGTATCAAACGATAAAACAGTAGTCACTGTAGAATCTGTTTGGGGCTTAGGAGAAACCATTGTCCAGGGCTCTGTTACCCCAGACCACTATTTAGTTGACAAAACAAACCACAAAATAATCCAAAAGACCATTTCCAAGCAAGTTAAAATGCTCACCCAAAAGTCTGGCAAAACTAAAGAGTATCCAGTTCCCGCTCGCATTCAAACAAAACAAAAAATTTCAGACAGCCAAATTATTGCTCTTGCTAAAATTGGCATCAAACTTCAAAAGCATTACTTTTTCCCTCAGGATATTGAATGGGCAATTGAAAAAAACAAACTATATATTGTTCAAACTAGACCAGTTACCACCATCAAAGAAGCTAAAAAGGCAAGTCGTTCAAAAAAAATCAAAAAACCCAAACTCAAAAAAGCTGTCAAGCTAAAACTCCCAGTCTTGTTTAAAGGCGACCCTGCCTCCCCAGGTATTGCCTCTGGCAATGTCAAAATTGTCAAAAGTCCTAAACAAATTAATCAAGTAGACGAAGGTGACATTCTAGTGGCTCCCATGACCAGCCCTGATTATGTTCCGGCCATGAAAAAAGCTGCGGCCATTATCACCGACCAAGGTGGCCAAACCTCTCATGCAGCCATTGTTTCTCGCGAATTAGGAGTTCCTGCTATTGTGGGCTCAGAGGTTGCTACCAAAACCCTTAAAAACAACCAAATAGTTACAGTCAACGGTGTATCAGGCGAAGTATATAAAGGTGCTCCAACTGAAAAAAAGCTTAAATCAATAAAGGTTGAAGCCCCTGTCATGCAAACTCCTGGTGGCAAACCACTACAAACTGCCACCAAAATCTATGTAAATCTAGCCCAACCAGAACTAGCTTCTGGTATAGGTCGAAAGCGCGTTGACGGCATTGGTTTACTGCGAGCAGAATTTATGGTTGCAGAACTTGGCGTGCATCCCAAAAAACTTATTCAGGAAAGAAAAGGACATCTTTACACTGAAAAACTAGCTCAAGGCCTTGAAACCTTTTGTCGCGCCTTTGACCCGCGCCCAGTAGTATACAGAGCCAATGACTTTAAAACCAATGAATACAGAAACCTTAAGGGCGGAGATGCTTTTGAACAAGAAGAACCCAATCCAATGCTTGGCTACAGAGGTGCTTTTAGATATTTAACAGACCACCGTGTTTTTGATCTTGAACTTGAAGCAATTAAAAGAGTTCGCAACAAAGCAGGCTTTAAAAACCTCTGGCTCATGATTCCTTTTGTCCACACCCCCAAAGAGCTAGTAGAAGTTAAAAAAATTGTTACAGCCTCTGGCCTTCATCGCAGCCCTACTTTTCAATTCTGGATGATGGTAGAAATTCCTTCAAATGTAGTCTTGCTTGAAGAATTTATTAAAGTTGGTATTGATGGAGTATCTATTGGCACCAATGATCTATCCATGCTTATGCTAGGAGCAGATCGTGACAATGAAGACTTATCAGAGGTGGTAGATGCTAGAGACCCTGCAGTGCTTTGGGCCATAGAAAAAACCATTAAAACAGCCCATAAACATCACATCACCTCAAGCATATGTGGCCAAGCACCCTCTATCTATCCAGACTTAAATGAAAAATTAGTTAAATGGGGAATAACCAGTATTTCAGTAAACCCTGACATGATTGATCACACACGACAACTTGTAGCCTTTCACGAACAAAGAATGAGAAAATAAAATGGCAAAAATCGCTGGAGTCAAAGCCCGTGAAATCCTAGACTCACGAGGCATACCCACTATTGAAACCACCATCTGGCTAGATACAAGACACACAGGCATCGCCAGTGTCCCCTCTGGCACTTCTACAGGTAAATATGAAGCCAAAGAACTTCGTGACAATGACCCTAATCGCTTTTCAGGTCAAGGAGTATTAAAAGCCGTTGAAAACATTAACAACTTAATTGCCCCTAAGCTAATTAATCTTGATCCCAACGAACAAGGCAAAATCGATCAACTCTTAATTAACCTAGACGGTACAGCTCAAAAAGAAAAGCTAGGATCAAACGCAATCCTTTCAATATCTCAAGCAGTCTGCGAAGTTGCGGCTAGTGCATCAGGCCTACCCATTTATCAATATCTAATTGCAAAATATCAACTTGCTCCAAAACAATTTACATTTCCCACTCCCATATTCAATGTCATCAATGGTGGTGCGCATGGCTCTGGAAAT
>CAZCLD010000094.1:0-2163 GCA_964499425.1 uncultured Candidatus Peribacteria bacterium
AAAGGAGGGGGTCGCGCTTCAGGCCGCGAGACATTAGCACGAGTAATGGCTGGGGCAGTAGCTCAAAAAATACTCAGAGAGAAATCCAAGACTGAGATAATCGGGCACACTATTCAGGTGGGAAATATCAAAGCAGTGAAGTTTTCCAAATCCGAAATAGAGAAAAACGAAGTTAAATGTGCTGACCCTCAGGCTGCTAAAAAGATGCAGAGATTAATCGAAAAAGCCAAACTCACCGAAGGTGATTCTGTAGGAGCAATAATCGAAATCATTGTCAAAAATCCACCAAAAGGCCTTGGCGAACCGGTTTTCGACAAACTAGACGCAGAGCTAGCCAAAGCAATTATGTCTATCGGAGCAATCAAAGGAGTAGAAATAGGATCCGGCTTCAACTCTGTACAATCAAAAGGCAGCCAAAACAACGACCAACTCCAGGCTAAATCAGGAAAACCCAAATTCCTCTCAAACAACGCAGGTGGAATCCTAGGGGGAATATCAACCGGTCAAGACATCATCATAAAAGCAGCCGTCAAACCAGTACCCAGCATCAGCAAATCACTAAAAACAATAACAAAAAGCGGCAAAAATACGACAATAAAAACCCTCGGCCGCCACGATTGCTGCATTGCACCAAGAGTTATACCTGTTGCCCAAGCAATGGTATCGCTAGTCTTGGCAGATATGTACCTGATACAGAAGTGAAATCACGGATTCCTTCGACATCGAACTCTACCCCTCCCAACCAGCTGATCTTAATAAATCTTTTATTCTCTCACGCACATCTCTACTAATTCTTTGAGCAGGAAACTCTACGCCAGAAGCTTCCTGCTCCACTAATAATTTATAAAGCCCGATATTCCGTTGCACAAGGCTTTCCAACCCGCCCCACTCTGCCTCATGCCCTTCGGCTATTTCCCTTCCAAGAGCATCGCATTCTGATAACTTGAGTAGCAATCTACTTCTTTCCAAATTTCCTCCTAAAGAGAACAGTTTGTAGAGTTTATTTGGGCGGTAAGAAATATGCTTTTTAGCAAGAACATGGTCATGCTTGGTAATCATTTCAACTACCAATTCCAAATCCTCTTCTGACAAATATCCAGCAAGTTCATTGCGCGCATGATTCACAGACTCCTGAACATGATCAGGCCCATCAAATAAGTTGCGTTCCCTCTTCCCCGTATCATGATACAAAAGCGCTAGAATCACCAAAAGTTTATCGTGCTCATCCTCAATTTGTCCAAACTCTTCGTCAGAAGGCGTTTCTTCAGTGAATCTAGATAAAGCAAGAAGGGTGTGAAGAAAAACATCCCCCTCAGCATGTCTAATTTCAGACTGCTGTACCCCTTTAGCTCTTAATAACGCCGGAAAAACATCTTTTAGCTTATCCGTTTCATCCAGAGATTTTACATATGCCAAAGGATTCTCTACAAGAGCCTTAACATCCAAATCTGATTCCACCCCCTCTCTTACATCATCGCCCATTAGCTTTAGTTATTTATGATTCGTATTTGAAATCAAGAGGTAATCCATTGATATCAACACCCCTAAATATACAATTTCTAAGCGACACATCCGAATCTTCCGGACTTAAACCTAAAGTCCTACAGATGACTCCCCTAGCATAAGGAAGGGTATCTTGAGATGGACGATAATGTCCAGAACCACTATTTATTTCTGTTAGCTTCCATTTTCCGTCGATTTTTTCAAATGCTAACTCCCCAGCAGCATAGACATTTCTACCTTGAGCCAATTCTGAATGAGCTGCCCTACCAGTAGCAGTTACTCCTCTAATTCGTTCTTCCTCAACTATCACTTCACCCTCCGGCGTAACAACATATATCATTTTCATGGTATTGGCTTCTTTTCTTTTAATCTCCCGAAGCGTAAAACTATCCCAATCTTTAGCAAACATCTGCTTATAAGCGTCCAGTAATTGGTCCTTTTTTGCTGTAATTAAGTCCCTATATTTATCTGAGGCAGCTCTCAAACTAGTTATTACTTCTTTCCTCGCGGCACCTTCTTTTAAATCTAATCCAGCCTGCGCAATATATCCCCGAATATCCCTCATTGCTCCTTGCAAAGGAGCCAGTTCCTCCATTTTTTCTCTTTCCAATTTTTCAAGCTGGGGGGGGGGGGGGGGGGGGGGGGTGGGGGGGGGGGGGG
>CAZCLD010000094.1:2173-2725 GCA_964499425.1 uncultured Candidatus Peribacteria bacterium
TTGAAATCGACTTTTTAGACTCCCCCTATAACCACTTAGACCCCCCTGCATCCCTCTATACTCTGTTTCTTCCTCAGCATCTCTTTCCTCTTTCCCCAATTTTTTGAGCTCATCATGTCTCTTTAAGAATTTTTCAAGTCTAGCCTCAGCTCTTTTTAAATTCTCATCTGCCAAATTCCTTTCATGCTGATCAAGTCCTTTTTTTTGACCAAGACCATGGCCCTTTCCAGTAATAACTGTCGAATTATGATGATCTTTGGTTGGATCATAAACGGTGACTTCCAAATATGATCTATCCTCATCCGCCAAATGATCACGAAGGTCTTTTAGATTAACAAAACGACTGACATCATCATAAGTCCTTGGACTCTGAGTTTTTCCTACTTTTGTTACATTTTGCAAAGAATCCATCAATATGTGCTCAACATCTAATGGGTATCCTTCAGCAGGTCCCTTATATCCAAGTATATCTCTTTCCACCTTTCTCCTTTTTTCTCCTCTTGATCCTGCTCTTTCAATTTCGTAAGCTCTGATTTTAGCAATTTCCCCCAT
>CAZCLD010000095.1:0-2573 GCA_964499425.1 uncultured Candidatus Peribacteria bacterium
ATATTTAGATGAAATTCTAGAGAGTATTAAATGGTTGGGTATGGATTGGGATGAGCTTTACTACCAATCAACCAGATTCCAGCTATATCGGGAATATGCCCAAAAGCTAATAGACCAAGATAAGGCCTATCGGAAAGAGGGGGCAGTGTTTTTTAAGTATAATTTTAAGAATATAGCAATAAACGATTTAATTAGGGGAAAAATTGTTTTTACTGAGTTGCCCAAACAAGAGGAAGTAATAATTAAAAGCGACAATTCTCCGACTTATAATTTTAGCTGCTGTATAGATGATGCTTTAATGCAGATAAACTGTGTAGTTCGGGGGGAAGATCATATATCTAACACTCCTAAGCAGATTTTAATGTATGAGGCTTTAGGATTTCCTATCCCTGAGTTTGCTCATCTACCTTTAATCCTTTCTCCGGGCGGTGGCAGAATGTCAAAAAGATTCGGGGCAACTTCAATTAGAGAATATAAGCAGATCGGCTATCTGCCCGAGGTCCTTGTGAACTACCTTTTGCTTTTAGGCTGGTCTCCTGGTGAGAACAAAGAGATTATGCTCTTGGATGAGGCAAGAGAGTTATTTGATATAAAAGCAGTTAATAAAACCGGGGCAATTTTTTCTCTGGATAAGTTAAATTGGCTTCAAGGCCACTATATCCGTAAAAAAGACCTGAAAACTTTTACTGATCTCCTGGAGAGTTGTCTTAAGGAGAAGAAAGCCTTGCCTTCAGAGGTAAGTAGAGAATATTTAGAGAAAGTAGCAGAACTTTTTCAGGAAAGAACGGTTGTTTTATCGGAGCTAGTTGATAAAACCCGCTTTTGCTTTCAGGAAGACTTTAATTATGATGATAAGGCAAAAGCAATTTTAGAAACTGATTCCTCAAAGGAAATGAATTTTATCCTCAGTAAGCTAAAAGCAATCGATAATTTCAATAAGCAGTCTATCGAGCAACAATTTAGGCTGGCGGCTGAGGAGCTAGGAATAAAGTTGCGTTTATTGGTTAGCCCGGTTAGAATTGCTTTAATTGGCAGAAAAGACGGTCCGGGTTTATTTGAAATAGTAGAACTTTTAGGTAAAATAAAAGTGGTAAAAAGGATAGAGAGATTATTAAAATACTGGCAAGATAAAGGAGGAAAATAATGCGAAAGATAACTTTTTTGGCAATTTTTCTAATCGGGCTTATTTCTACCAGCGGCTGTGCCACGGTTGAAGGTTTTGGTAAGGGATTAGCCGAAGACACTAAAGCTGTTTGGAAAGGATTAGTCAAAGCCGATGAGTGGTTTGACGAACACACTTGGTAAAAAGAGGAGGGATTGATGGAAAACTTTATTCAGCATTGGAAAAAGGGATGGAAGTTTTTGCTGCTAGAGATTTGTCTTAGCTTTGCCTATTGCTTGATAATTTTACCAGTGGCTATTATTACTCAGGTAGTATTAAATTTAAGTATGTTTACTTATTATGTTGTGATTACTATTGTGGGGATAATATTCGCTCCGGCAGTTACCCAATATATTTTTGAAATATTTTACGGTGGTTATGGTTCCCGACAGAGTAAGTAGTAGATTTTGTCGCAGATGCGGTATTTAGTTTCATTTTTTGTTATAGTAGTTTTTTTACCTTTTTTTTCTTTATTTGCTCAAAGTGGAGTTGAGATCGAGGATAAGGTAATTACCGAGTTGGGAGTTATTACTCGAGATATGCCCAAAGAGAATTTAGCTAATGCCGGATTTAACCAGGATAAACTAATCAGCTATAACGCAGTCGGAGACCAGGAGTATATAACCTTTTTAGATATATCTTTAGTTGGCGATAATATAACTTTTTACCTTGAGCAGAGAATAATAAAAGATTGGTTTAGAGGTACTGATGTTGGAACTCTCGACGAATCAGCCTTAAAAGGGGGGTACTAATGAATTTATTTAAAAGATCAAAACAGCCGACCATGCCAGGAGAATTGATTAAAGACTATGGTGTAATTAATGAGTATCGTAAGGGCATAGCCCGCTTCAAGCACAATGTTTTCTTAATTGAAAAACAGGGTAAAAGGAAGCTGATTATCAGAAAGAGTTCAACTCTGATTGGAGGAGAAGTAAGAGACTTCGAATTTGATCCTCAAGGCGCCCGCCGCCTCAAAGAAACCTTAGATAATGCTTTGAAAAGAATGTAAACAATAGTTTGCCCGGTAGTGTAATTGGCAACACGCAAGATTCTGGTTCTTGTTTTCCTGGTTCGAGTCCAGGCCGGGCAGTCTATATAATTATTTCGAACTGAATTTTTTTGATTTTCCGCTCCTTCGGAGCGGAATTTTTCTTTTTCGGCGGGTGGAGAAAAAAGATTTAATTGTATTGATTCTTTTGAATAAATTATTGATTTGAAGAATTTTTTGGCCAGAAGATTTTTTTCAATCCCCCGAGAAGAAAAAAGAGATTTTAGGCGGCTGGCGAGGGTTTGCGCGAAAATTTCCGGAGAAATTTTCAAGGGTTCTGCTGGTAGTTCGTATCCAGGTTGGCCCCTCACAAGGCCATTTTCCTTATTATGGTTCGAACTATCAGAGAAACCAATGCGGTCG
>CAZCLD010000096.1:0-1622 GCA_964499425.1 uncultured Candidatus Peribacteria bacterium
AAGATTTTTACAAGATCATACAAGATAAAAAGTATTAAGTAGTTAAGTGTTAAATAGTTAAGTATTAAGTGTTAAGTATTAATTTAGAAATCTGTATAATCTGTACGCTATCGGTACATCCGTATCTATGCAATTCAATATTTTAACAATCTTTCCAGACATTTTAGACTCTTATATTAATAAGGGTATGATTCGACTTGCGCAAGAGAAAAAACTAATCAAGATTAAAACCCATGACTTACGAAAATACGCTGGTAATAAGTATGGTAATGTTGACGACAAACCATACGGTGGCGGACCTGGCCAAGTTTTAATGGTTGAACCAGTTTACAAAGCACTTCGTGCTTTGAAGATCAAAGGTCAAGGGTCAAAGATCAAAAACAAAAAAAACAAAATCGTTCTTCTTTCAGCTAAGGGAAAAACCTGGAATCAACAGGTAGCTAAACGTTTTGCTAAACTGGACGAAGTGACTTTGGTTTGTCCACGATACGAAGGACACGACGAAAGAATTAAAAAATTCGTTGATGAAGAAATCTCAATTGGTGATTATGTTTTAACTGGTGGTGAATTAGGTGCTGCAGTAATTATTGATTCTGTAACAAGATTAATCCCGGGAGTACTTGGAAAAACCGAATCGTTAAACGAAGAATCTCATTCAACTACCGGTTATTTAGAATATCCGCAATACACGCGACCTGAAGAATTCAAGTATAAACAAGCAAACAAGAATACAAGGAAAAAAGAAAGCAAAAAACTAACTGTCCCAAAAATATTACTATCTGGTCATCATAAAAAAATTACTGAGTGGCGAAAAACTAAAAGTAAAAACAAATAATAATCTATCCTAATATAAAAATGTCGTCCTTCGGTAAACTCAGGATGACATTTTTGTTATTTTTTTATATTGACAAAGACCATCTTCAATGTTAATCTAATATCATCAATTGGTCCTTAACAAGGAGGGATGGAAATGGGGAGAAAAGACAATTTACATGAACAAACAGTTAACACTGCATTGGCTTTTATTGATGACAATATTCAAATCCAACAACAAAAAGAAGACTTAAAAAAACAAGCGGTTCGCTTTGTGCAAGAAGTACAAAAAAGAGCTGTCGACAAAAAACTTTTCATTTCTCTTGCTGGTATAAATGCCCGACTTATTTTCAAGCCCGAAGGAATGGTAAGCTTTTACCATGACGAAACTGAAAATAAACGCCATGTGATAGCCACTAATCCTCGTAGTAACCATTCCTTATCAAACCAAATCGCAGAATGCATTCTAAATGACATTCTACCTTTAGGAGAAGACACTGTTAGAATGAGTCACACTGAAGACGGTATTTCTGTTAGCAAATAATACAACCACAGCCCCACTGGGCTGTTTTCTTTTAGTAAATTTACACATTTACCCTTGCTCACATCCATCCATACCATTTTCTTGACACTTTTATTTAAATCCTTTATACTAATGACCACGAGAACATTGAAATCTGGATCCACAAAATTATGCGAAATACCCAAGTATTAACAACAGCTAAGTGATAGGAAACTCTTCTATAAAATTATAGGCTAAATCCAACTCTGCAAGTTTACTTCAGAGGCCTTTAAATGGATTTTTGTTG
>CAZCLD010000096.1:1647-2258 GCA_964499425.1 uncultured Candidatus Peribacteria bacterium
AAGTCGAACGACCATTTCTATTTATAGTGATGATAGTGGCAAACGGGTGAGTAACACATTGGTAACCTACCTCAAAGACGGGAATAACTCGGGGAAACCTGGGCTAATACCCGATGTGCTGGTTCTTCATAAGTTGAATCAGTAAAGCTCCGGCGCTTTGAGATGGGCCTATGCCTCATCAGCTAGTTGGTAAGGTAAAAGCTTACCAAGGCTATGACGAGTAGCGGGTGTGAGAGCACGACCCGCCTCACTGGGACTGAGACACTGCCCAGACTCCTACGGGAGGCTGCAGTCAAGAATATTCCGCAATGGACGAAAGTCTGAGGGAGCGACGCCGCGTGTAGGAAGAAGGTCTTCGGATTGTAAACTACTTTTCTCTAGGAAAAACTTTGATGGTACTAGAGGAATAAGGGGCTGCTAAACTCGTGCCAGCAGCAGCGGTAATACGAGTGCCCCTAGCGTTACCTGGATTTATTGGGCGTAAAGCGTGTGCAGGTGGTCTACTAAGTCCGCGGTCAAATCCTTCAGCTCAACTGGAGAACTGCCGTGGATACTGATAGACTAGAGGCTGGAAGAGGCTAGTGGAATTGCCGGTGTAGGGGTCAAATCCG
>CAZCLD010000096.1:2268-2547 GCA_964499425.1 uncultured Candidatus Peribacteria bacterium
GGGTTGTATCCATTAATATCTGCAGGAACACCAAATGCGAAGGCAGCTTACTAGCACAGTCCTGACACTAATACACGAAAGCGTGGGGAGCGAAGCGGATTAGATACCCGCGTAGTCCACGCCGTAAACGATGTGCACTAGACATTGGGAGTATCGACCCTCTCAGTGTCGTCGAAAAAAGCTAACGCGTTAAGTGCACCGCCTGGGGAGTACGGCCGCAAGGCTAAAACTCAAAGGAATAGACGGGGACCCGCACAAGCGGTGGATCATGTGGTTTAA
>CAZCLD010000097.1:0-2519 GCA_964499425.1 uncultured Candidatus Peribacteria bacterium
CGATGAAATCTCAGAGAAAAATGCAAGAGGTCCAACCGCGACTTCAAAAAATCAAAGAAAAGTACAAAGGAGACCAGCAAAAAATAGCAGCGGAAACAATGGCTATATGGAAAGAGGCAAAGGTTAATCCATTCGGCAGCTGTCTTCCATTACTGCTTCAATTTCCCTTTCTCATCGCAGTATTTTATGTAGTACAAAGTGGCCTTAACCCTGACAATGTTTATCTGTTCTATTCAGAGTACAGTAATTTCAGTCTCCAAGACATCAACACCAACTTCTTTGGGATCCTAGAACTCACAAAAGCAAATGTATACGTACTCCCACTAGTAATTGGAGGCCTACAGTTCATCCAAATGAAGCTAGCAATGGCCAGAAAGACGAAGAAGAATGACAAGAAATCAGATGAAATGGCAATGGCCACAAACATGATGATATATATAATGCCTGTGATGATTGCAGTGTTCACAGCTTCACTCCCCGCAGGTGTTGGAATTTACTGGGGAACATCGACGCTTTATGGTATTGTGCAGCAGCTTTTCGTAAATAAGGGAGGAGGAAAAGACCCAAACGAACCTACCGTAAAAGTAATCTCTAAATAAACACCATGGACATAGAAGAAGTACTAAAAGATACACTCGAAGAAATTCTTGAAAAATCAGGGACAGATTATACAAAAGTCACTGTTACAGAAGATGAAAAAGACAGTTTTCTGATAAATATTGAAAGCGAGAATCCAAGCCTTTTGATCGGCTATCACGGTGAGAATGTCCAAGCACTACAACACCTACTAAAAGTCTTGGTTTGGAACAAAACTAACAACGAGAGATTTAATATTCTTCTAGACGTAGATAAGTACCGCCAAAGACAAGAACAAAACGTCATAAGCCTAACCGAAAG
Organism: uncultured Candidatus Peribacteria bacterium; assembly: GCA_964499425.1. GTDB lineage: Bacteria > Patescibacteriota > Gracilibacteria > UBA1369 > LOWO2-01-FULL-3 > JAQBYK01. The sequence goes on from CAZCLD010000097.1 coordinate 898, forward strand.
AAAGGTAGAAACAACCAGGAAGACAGGCAGACCTCAATCGCTACCTCCTATGTCACCTTACTTCCGAAGAAAAGTCCACATGCATTGCATGGGCGCTGGTCATGAAGACATTGAAACAATCAGCAAGGGGGATGGAGACAGACGACACGTAATAATTAAGTTGAAATAATGGGTACGCGCAAAGCACACCTCACACTTCTTTCATACTTTGCCGGCATATTGCTCATTTCAACATTTGTAATAACCCAAGGGCTTAACAGCTTTGCGGATTCGCAAACTCCAGAAGTCCCAGAAGTACCAGAAGCACAAGGATTTTCCGACGTTTCAGAAGGTGATCCTTACTACATGGCAATTACTCACCTGCAAGAAAAAGGCATAATTAAAGGCTACGAAGATGGCACATACAAGCCAAACAACTGGATTAATAGAGCAGAAACACTAAAAATCTTAACCCTCGGGAGCGGAATCTTCAAAGAAGAAGAACTAGGGAAAATTTCGCTAGACAGTAAAGAACCTTTCAGCGATACACCCGTCGACGCATGGTACATGAAATACTTATATCCAGCTTTAGAGTTAGGAATTATAAATGGGTACCCCAATGGCACCTTCAAACCCGGAAATGACATTAATCTCGCCGAAACTCTCAAGATCTTCTTCGAATCTATCGATGATATAACTTACGACATAAAAGAAGAAAACCTCTTTGATGACACTCCCCTCGAAGAGTGGTTCACAAAATATACAGCTTATGCTGCATCAAAAGGACTCATCAATATTTACCCCTCTAACACTGTAAATCCTGGACAAATGATGAGTCGAGGATACTTAGCCGAAATCATCTACCGCTTCGAAAAGTCCAAAGAGGGATTTGAATTCGGGAAATGCACCTGGTATGGAGCGGCCGTCCAGGGGAATTTGACAGCGTCAGGAGAAATATTCGACATGTACGAAATGACTGCAGCCCACAAATATCTCCCCTTTGGAACAATGGTCGAAGTTACAAATCTAGCTAATGGGAAATCCGTAGTAGTAACCATAACCGACCGTGGCCCATACGGACCCGGCAGAGTTATCGATTTAACATCCAGTGCATTTTCTGAGATTGCCTGGACTGGTACAGGTATCATTGATGTACAATACGAAATAGTTCACCTCCCTTAAATGATCGAATACAAATCTAAAAGAAGAAAAAAACGCAGCAAAATAACTCTAAAAACCGAGACAAAGAAAGCTGTTAAGTCACTCATTATCACACTTTCATCAATGATCGTTGTGCTAATAATTGTTTTTATAGCAAGCATCAACGATAGTGCTCAAAAAGGTTATGCCCTCCAACAAGCAAAGCAAAAAAATGAAGAATTAAAAAGCCAAAACGCAACCATATCAGCAAAAATCACAAACGAAGTATCTTTCAGCAAAATAGAGGAGGACGATAAAATCTCAACAATGGCTGAAGCAGAAGAAAAAGATTACGTTAGCAAGGAAGATAATCTGGTGAAGTGACGTTTGACTTTCAAAAAGCAAACCTTATACTTAGCCATGAAAATTTTGACAATACGGGGCCATCGTCTAGTGGTTAGGACATCAGGTTTTCATCCTGAAAACAGGGGTTCGATTCCCCT